>CANGQE010000030.1 GCA_947455845.1 Rickettsiales bacterium | reverse complement strand
TTTGATTTGATTGAGGTTTTGATGGTAGAAATTTTTATTAATTCTGGATCTTTTTTTAGTTTTTCAGAAGCAAACTCAAAGCCTGAGCTGTTGGATTGTACAGCAATTTTCACTAAGCGTTTATCATTTTTAATTTTAGAGGGCGCATATTCTAATAAAAGTCCGTTGTCGCTTAAAGCCATTTCGGCAAATTCCGCAACTTCTCTTAATCGACCAGAGGCAAACATGTAATTCTTTGAATCAATCTTGATCATCTTTTTCATAAAGAGTCGATTATCCATCATGTTAGGGTCGGCATATTGTAGGGCAGTACGACTTATGTAGGTGGCGCGCTCCATAAAATCTTGGTCGGCGCGTAATTTTGGGGAAGCGAAAGGTAAAATTTGCGGACTGACTTTGAGCATGCGGCGCACAAAGTTTTCATCTTCTTTTAAAGTTGGTGCGGCATTTTGAAATTGGGTTGGATCAATGATTGCAGCCTTTAAAATCAGCTCATGATTAAGCTTAAAACATTCTGGAAGGGAGCTAATTGCTTGGGGATTCTTTTTCTCAACTTCTTGTAAGATCCGATTAATGATGTCTTCGTTAATGAAGCAGTTGGGATCTGTTTCTTGGGCAAGAATTTTAACGGGAAGAAGAAGGGGTATGATGATTAATAGCGTTTTGAAAATACTCATTAGACGCTATTAGATAATTAATTTTATTTCAGATTTTGGCATATTTTGAGGGCTTTTTTGGTAAAATTTTGATAAATATCTGGATATATTTTGAAAAATTTTATCAAAAAATAAGCCAAAATAGGACGAAATATGAAATAAAATTAATTAGCTAATGGTCTCTAGCCCTTCATTGAGGAGATGGTTTTAATTTCAATATTTTGACGATTGTGGAAATAAATAACTAAAATAGCTAAGCCAATTGCGGCTTCTGCGCCGGCAACGGTTAAGACAAAAATTGCAAAAACTTGTCCGACCATGTCATGCAAGAAAGAAGAAAATGCGACGAAATTAATGTTGATTGAAAGCAGCATTAGCTCAATTGACATTAAAAGAGAAATCACATTTTTGCGATTCAAAAAAATGCCGCTAATGCCAATGCAAAAAAGGATGGCAGAAAGGGTGATGAAGTGGTTTAGTTCTAGTCCGTTCATACAATTAGCAATTAACAATTATCAATTAACATAGGTCCTGAAACAAGTTCAGGATGACAATCTTTAGATTGCCCGAAGGAACAGTAACTCTACATACTCCTTTCATCGTCATCCTGAACTTGTTTCAGGATCTATTCGCGCACTTGGAATCTAAAGTGAATCTAAATCAATGCCTTCACCCACTTTAACCTTCACAATCTCCAGAGAATTAGCCTTGGTACGAGAAACCTGATCGCAGATTCTTTGTTTTCTGATGTAGCGAGTTTCTTCTTTTAAAGTCAAAACAATCGCACCGATCATGGCGACGAAAAGGATCGCGCCGCTTAATTGGAAAGGTAGGATGAAGTCGGTGTAAAGTATGTTGCCAATGGCATTAGTGTTGTGAATGTCGAGGGGGGTAGGGAAGAGTAGCTTAGTTTCGTAAAGCTTAGAGGCGGAAAATTTGGTAATGATGAGAATTTCAAAAAACATTACAACGCCCACCAAAATCAAAACCGGTAAGTGGCGATTAATTTTTTTCTCCATGTCTTTGAGATCAACATTGAGCATCATCACCACGAATAAAAATAGAACTGCGATTGCTCCAACATAAACTACCACCAAAAGCATGGCTAAGAACTCAGCCCCGAGCAAAAGAAAAAGTGCTGCTGCGTTTAAAAAACACAAAACCAGAAACATCACTGAGTGCACCATGTTTCTAGCACTTACAACTACAAGAGCTGAAGCGATTAGGATAAAAGAAAAAAGATAAAATAGATCGAGTGTGAAATTCATAATTAGCGATATTCAGAGTCAGATTCGATATTTTGGCGTAGGACATATTCAAAGCGATCGCCATTAGCCAGAAGTTTTTCTTTATTGTAGTAAAGTTCAGATCTGGTTTCAGTGGAAAATTCAAAATTAGGACCTTCAACGATGGCATCAACCGGACAGGCTTCTTGGCATAGACCGCAATAAATGCATTTAATCATGTCGATGTCGTATTTAGTGGTGCGGCGTGAGCCATCTTCTCTTTCTTCGGCTTCAATTGTTATTGCTTGTGCTGGGCAAACTGCTTCACAAAGTTTGCAGGCGATACATCTTTCTTCGCCGTTAGGATAGCGACGTAAAGCGTGCTCGCCACGAAATCTTGGGCTCAATGGACCTTTTTCGTAAGGATAGTTAATGGTGACCTTTGGTTTGAAAAAATATTTCAAAGTCAAAGCATGGCCAAGAATGATCTCTTTTAGAACAAATGAAAATGCGGTTTTAAAAAGTTTCATGAGATTATTTTAAGTAAACGACGTAAGCTGCAGTTCCTACAACCCAAGTTAGAGAAAGTGGCAAGAAAACTTTCCAACCAAGTCTCATTAATTGGTCGTAACGGTATCTTGGTAAGGTGGCGCGCACCCAGATGAAACAGAAAAGTAAGAAGAAAATTTTAGCCATGAACCAGATTGGTCCCGGAATTGCATTGAAAAAATCATTGTCAAAAGGTGGCAACCAGCCACCAAGGAAAAGGATGGTGGCAAATGCAGAAATCAAAATCATGTTGGCATATTCGCCAAGGAAGAACATTGAGAAAGGCATTGAGCTATATTCAACGTTGTAGCCGGCAACTAGTTCGGACTCGGCTTCAGGAAGATCGAAAGGTAGGCGGTTAGTTTCGGCAAGGCCGGAGATAAAAAATAAAACAAACATTGGTAGGCATGGTAAAACAAACCAGTGAGTTTTTTGAGCAAGTACAATTTCAGAAAGATTGAGTGAGCCAACTAAAAGAACTACAGAAATAATGATTAAACCAATTGAAACTTCGTAAGAAATCATTTGCGCCGAAGAACGAATGGCGCCGAGGAAAGCGTATTTTGAATTACTAGCCCAACCGGCAATGATAATTCCGTAAACGCCGAGAGATGAGGTGGCCAGCAAATAAGTGACGCCGACATTAATATTAGCAATTACAAATGTTTCAGAAAACGGAATCACGGCCCAGCCAATTAATGCTAGAACGAAAGTGATGATTGGAGCTAATAAGAATAAGGCTTTATTGGCATTGGTTGGAATAATTACTTCTTTCAACATCAATTTTAAACCATCGGCGAGAGGCTGTAACAAACCAAACGGTCCAACTACATTGGGGCCTTTGCGTAACTGCATTGCGCCAATAACTTTTCTTTCCATTAAAGTCAGGTAAGCAACGGCGCCAAGAAGAGGCAGGGCTATTAATAGAATATAGCCCAGAGTTGGTAAAACCAAGGTTAGAAGCAGTGTTAGAAGTTGCTGAAAAATTTGTTCCATGAAATTTGGGGAAGGAGAATTTTTAAGAAGCGGCGCAATTTATTTACTGAATTAACAATGTCAATCCACACTCCGTCATCCTGAACTTGTTTCAGGATCTAGTTTTACAAAGCTAAAACAAGTGGTTCAAAAACAAAGCCCCTGCAAATAAAGCTACCACAATTCCGCATAATAAATCGTCAAACATTACGCCAAAACCGTTTTTAAAATTACGATCAGCAAATCCAATGAATAGCGGTTTTTTAATATCGAGAAAGCGGAATAATACGAAACAGAAAAATAAATGAGCGGACATCATAGTTGGATGGGAAAAATAATCGTGATACAAAAAGGCAAAAACAAACTGCAAAGGCAAAATTTGTCCAACTACCTCATCCAAAACAATAGTTTGGTGATCAGATTCATCAAATTGCTTAGTATAAATCGGGCTAGCTAAACAACCGTAAATAAAGGAAGCGGTTAGAAAAATACCCCAAAAAATATTTTGGAGCAAAATAGAAATTTGCCAATCGTGAAATAATTTTGCTAAAGCTAGCCAAAAAACCAGCGCCATAAAGCTACCAAATGTTCCGGGAGCCTTTTTGATTTTGCCGCAGTAAAAAAATGTTAAGAGAATTTCGTGAACTTTGAGCATGTTTTAAAATTTTAAAAAATTATTTTAACTTCGGTGCCAATACCGCGTTCTGATTTTATTTCAAAAATACCGCCTTGCGCCTCAACTAAATATTTAAGAATTGGTAATTCTAATCCAACAGAATCAAGTTTTTTAGCATTAGATTTCATGGTTTGATATTTTTTTAACGCAGCTTTTATCTCGCGCTCGTTCATTCCAAAGCCTTGATCTTGTATTTTAATTTCAACTTTATCCGCAACATTTCGGGCAAAAATTTCTACAACAGTATCGGGTGGGCTGTGTTTAATAGCGTGTGAGATGAGGTTGGTAATAACTTGTTTTATCCTTTTAGGATCAACGTCAATAGGCTTGTGTAGGTGATCTTCAATCTTGGCAACTAGTGTGATGTCGTAGTTTTTAGCTTTTTTCAGCATCAACTTCACTGATTGCTTGATGATATTCTCAATGTTGGTTGGCTTCGGACTTTTAATGATTTTAAAGTCACCGCTTTCGGCGCAATTGAGATCGGTCAGATCATTAATAAAAACACTAAGATTATTGGTGGCCTCAATAATTTCTTCGCTCAGATTAAAGTCGGTTTCAAGCTCATGCAGGTCTCTTTTATTGTGGAGCATGCCATCTTTGGTGAAGGTTGAAATTAGGATTTTCAGATCATTTTTAATAATTTCAGCGCAGCCCTGAATTCCAAAAATAAAATTTTTAAATTCGTGAATTGATTGTGATAGAAACTCACTTTTAGTTTGATTGGCATGCTCGGCATATTGTTGTAGCTCAAGGATTTTCAGGGTTTGACGCTTCTCGCGATAAATTAAAATTAGCAATATTGTTAATCCTAGAGAGATGGATAATAGTTCGATGGTTCTTGATTGGACAAGGTTCCAGAAACTGCTGCCAATAGCATGTTTGTCATATCTTAAAAAGAGGATAAAAGGATAGTTGGCAACTTTTTTGGCTAAAAAGGCGTGGCGATTTCCAAATAAGGAAATGCTAAAAACCTCTTCAGATTGTTTGGAATTTATTTTGTTTAGAACTTTGCTGGTTGCGAGATTAAAAGAGCTGTCATCACTGATCTTATCGATATTGGAGTTTTTTATATCTCCATGCAAAATAGCTACTTCGTTTTTGTTAAATAAGCTAAAAGTAACATTGGGATTTTGTACAATATTATGTAGTAGTTTGGCCAAGGCGCCAATTTCAAAACCGATCGTCATTGTTCCAAGATATTTGCCATTTTCATCAGTAGTTCCCACTCCTCCGGGGATCATCCACTTTCTACTGGTTGAGCCGATTATTGGTGACCCAAGATGAAATATATTAGGTTCTTTTTCAGTTAAAGAAATGTAATCGCGAGTCGATAAATCATACGGTTTATCCATAATGCCATATTGGGCGTCAACGGTGAGTTGGAAATCGGTGTTAGACCACGAGAAAATAGTCCAAGCAAAACTTTCGTTAAGACTAGGGCTGGTGCGATATCTTTTTAAAATATCGTTAATGTGTTTTTTATTGGTGGGGTTTTCGGCAATCTGGGAGTTGATGTTTTTAATAATAGAAAAAGTGTGATCAATTTTATCGCTTAAACTTCTTTCCAAATTCACCATTTCTATTTGTAAATCGTGATGAATTTCATCTTCGGCATTATTGATTAAACGCACCCCAAACCACAGTGACAATAAAGAGATAACAATTGAAATGACGACAAAAACCAGCGTGATGTTAAACCTTGAATGATGTGTTTTTGCTGACTTTCTTCTCATTATTTAAATGTTTTCAGAATTTCTAAGTAAGTTTCTTGTAATTGTTCAATTTCTTTTACTTCCGAAAATTCATCAATTTTGTGAGCGGTTTTATTAACCAAGCCGATTTCGACAACTTCTGCGTAATCTTTAATAAATCTGGCATCAGAAGTTCCGCCGGTGGTGCTTAATATTGGTGTAAGGCCACAAATTTTTTCAACTGCTTTTACGACAATTTCTGCCAAAACTTTGGGGGTGCTTAAAAAAGACTCACCGCTAGTGCGATGTTTTAACTCATATTTAGCACCAAAGCCGATGGTTTTTTGACAAGCATACTCAACTAAATCAAGAATGGACTTAGAAGAATGAGTATCGTTAAAGCGAATGTTAAAAGCAGCTTGTGCCTCGTTAGGAATAACGTTGCCGCCTAAATTTTGTGAAGAAATAGAGGTGATTTCCAGATTGCTTGGATCGAAAAATTTAGTACCATCATCTAATTTGTGATCTTTTAAAATCTTTAAAAGCGTAATTAAAATAGTAATCGGATTTAAGGCATTTTCAGGGTAAGCAACATGACCTTGTTTACCGATAATTTTTATGGTGAAACCAATTGAACCGCGGCGTCCGATCTTAATCATTTCCCCGAATTTTTCAGGATTAGTCGGTTCTCCAACTAAACAATGAGAAATTTTTTTGCCGGTTTCTTGCATCCATTCTAAAACCTTTTTGGTGCCGTTAACGCCATCGGCTTCTTCATCATTGGTAATTAAAAAACCAATTCCGAAATCGGGGTTTTTTTCTGTCGCTAAAAATTCTTCTGCGGCGCTAACAAAACAAGCAATGGCGCATTTCATGTCCACTGCGCCACGACCAAAAAGCTTGCCTTCAATAATTTCTGCGGCAAAGGGATCGTGAGTCCAAGAGGCTTTATTGCCTTCATTTACCACATCAGTGTGACCGGCAAAATATAAAACCTTGTCGGAATTTTTGGGGTTAAAAACCGCGTGTAAATTATTTACTTTGTAGGAGTCAGAGCCTTCATATTCCAGAAAGTCGCAGGTAAAACCAAGATTTTTTAAGTAATCCCCAAGAAATTCAATCACCTCTAAATTCACTCCGCTGTAAGATGGGATTTGAATTAGTTTTTGAGAAAGTGTGACAGCGTTGAGTTTCATCATTGAAATTTTTGGTTGAGGGGAGAAGAATAGACTCTTAAAGTTTTTAGTTCCCCCTCATCTTAAATCAACAAACAATGCTAGACATAAAGTGGATCCGCGAGAATCCGGAAAAATTTGACGCAGCAATGGCGTCACGCAGCAATGAAACTAGAGCTGAAGAGCTGTTAAAATTTGATGAAGAAAAAAGAAAAAAAACTTTTTTGATTCAAGATTTACAAGCCAAAAGAAATAAGTTTGCCAAAGAAATTGCTGAAATAAAAAAAGCTCAAGGAGATGCCAGTCATCTTCTTGAAGAGTCAAAAAAAGTTAATCTTGAACTAGCAGCTGCCGAAAATGATTTTTCAATTGATGAAAAGTTAAATGAAATTCTAGCTACAATTCCCAACGTTCCTCACGATTCTACGCCGCAAGGAAAAGATGAAAATGACAATATTGAAATTGAAACATTTGGTACTCCGCGCCAATTTTCTTTCACGCCCAAAGCTCACGATGATCTCGGCGAAAATTTAAAAATGCTTGATTTCGATCAATCGGCTTTAATGTCAGGCGCAAGATTTTCGACCTTGTCGGGCGGCCTTGCCCGCATGGAACGCGCTCTTTCTAACTTCATGCTTGATGTGGCTTTGGAAAATAATTACACCGAAGTTTCGCCACCAAATTTAGTTAAATCAGATGCAATGCGCTTTTCTGGTCAATTGCCGAAATTTTCTGAAGAAGCTTTTTCAACTACTGACGGTTACTGGTTAATTCCCACTTCCGAAGTTTCTTTGGTAAATTTAGTTGCCAAAAAAACTCTTGCCGAAACTGACTTACCAATTCGTTTTGTAGCCTACACCCCATGCTTCCGCCGCGAAGCCGGATCAGCAGGAAAAGACACAAGGGGAATGATTCGCCAACATCAATTTAAAAAAGTAGAATTGGTTTCAGTAACTTCTGCCGAACAATCTGAAGCTGAACATGAAAGAATGACCAACATTTCTTGCGAAGTTTTGCGTCGTTTAGAGTTGCCTTTCCGTAAGATTCTACTTTGCACGGGCGACATGGGATTCTGTGCCCAGAAAACTTACGATTTAGAAGTTTGGTTACCAAGCCAAGAAAAGTATCGTGAGATTTCAAGCTGCTCAAATTGCGGCGATTTTCAAGCCAGACGCGGTGCGATTAAATATAAAAATAAAGAAGGTAAATCGGCTTTTGTTCACACCTTAAATGGATCGGCTTTAGCAGTGGGTCGTACTTTAGTAGCGATTCTAGAAAATTACCAAAATGAAGACAGCTCGATTAATGTGCCACCGGTTTTGGTTGGCTACATGGGCGGAGTGAGGAAGTTAACAGTTAGCAATTAGCAACTAACAGTGAGGGCGGGAGCAGTGAGCAACTGTTAACGGCTAATTGTTAATTGATAATTGTGTAAGATTTTCTTGCTAAATTCAATCTCCCCCATATTTTCCGCGGCCTTCAATTTTTTTTCCAAATAACAATTCCAAAATCATGGCTAATACCAAATCAGCAAAGAAAGCACTTAGCGGCAGTATTGCAAAAAAAGAAGTTAACAATGCTAGAAAAAGCAGAATCAGAACTTTCATTAAAAAAGTTGACGACGCTATTAAATTAAACGACGAGCCAAAAGCTCGCGAAGCCTTTAAAGCATTAGAGCCAGAAATCATGCGTGGTGTTACTAAAAAAGTTTACAAACTAAATACTGCATCAAGAAAATTGACTAGAATCGCTTCAGCAATTCGTAAGATTAAAGCTAAGTAATTTAAGAAATACTCGTCATTCTTGGTCGTCTAAGGCGCACCGAGGATCTCAGGAGTTTTAGTTCAAAAGCCAAACTCACGAAATCCTAGGGCGCAAGCGCCCAAGGATAACGGCTTGTGATTTAGATTGAGAAACGGTTGTAATTTTATCCTCAGACACATGCTTTCCTACCTCCGCTCATCTCTCAGCAATACCAAAATTAACTTCATGAAGGTTCACAAGCTGGCGTTAATAATGTCAGTTGTTTGTATTGCCGCTTCAGTAATTTTAGTTGGTGTTAAAGGTTTAAATTTCGGTATTGATTTTGCCGGTGGAATTTTGATTGAAGCGCGGATGCCTGAAGCTGTTGATGTCAGTTTGGTTCGTGAATTAATCACGGCAGAAATAAAAGATGTGCAAATTCAAAATGTCGATCAGCAAGATTTGTTAATTAGGGTTGCCAAAACTACCGAAGAGCAGTCAGTAGTTGTTAAAAAAATTCAAGACATCCTCAACAGCAATTTTACTAATGTTGAATATCGTAAAATCGATTATGTTGGGCCTCAAGTTGGTAGCGAGCTGATTAAGAAAGGCTTTATGGCATTACTAATGTCTTTCGCCTTTATCATGATTTACATCTGGGTTCGTTTTGACTGGCAGTTTGGTTTAGGTGGTATTTTTGCTTTAGTGCATGATGCAATTTTAACTTTAGGATTTTTCTCTCTGAGTGGACTTGAATTTAACTTAACTTCAATTGCTGCAATTCTAACCGTGATCGGTTACTCCATTAATGACTCAGTGGTAATTTACGACCGCATTCGCGAAAATTTACGTCGTTACAAAAAAATGGATTTATCCGATTTAATTAATTCGAGCACCAACTCAACTATCAGCAGAACCGTACTTACTTCAAGTGTCACTCTGGTTTCACTTTTGGCTTTGATGCTTTTTGGTGGTGAAGCTTTACACAGCTTCAGTACTGCAACTTTTGTTGGAATTATTATCGGAACTTATTCTTCAATTTACATTTCAGCTCCGATCTTGATTTACCTAGATCCAAGAAAAGAAGAAAAAACTAAATAATAAAATGGATCAGCGCGAACAAACTAGAAGAGCGCGGTCTGATGCTTTTGACAACACCGTGCCGAGCAAGCTTACGATAGAGGAAATTAATGCGAAATGGAATGCTG
>CANGQE010000029.1 GCA_947455845.1 Rickettsiales bacterium | reverse complement strand
TTAAAAATAAGGCCAATTCACAAAAAACAAATCAGCTGACAGCACTAGAGAACAGTAGCTCTAGCCGCCATTAATAACAAGAAAATAATTCAGAAAAGTGAGGGGATTTTAGAGGGGATTTGGGGGTTGGGTTTGCGACAGTCTCATTATAAAAATTCGTCTTGAGTCTTCTTTATCAAAGTTTTTTAAATTACCCCCTAGTTTCTCAGATTATAGCTTATAGTTTTTTCCGCACTTATCTCTCTCCTTATAACAAGCACTCATCAATTTAAAATTTAACGAGGTTATACCCATGTCTATTAATAAAGTGATTTTGGTCGGTAATGTTGGCCAAGATCCTGAAGTTCGTTCAACCCAAGACGGTCGTGAGATCGCAAACTTTTCTCTAGCTACTTCTGAAAGCTGGAAAGACAAAGCGACGGGTGAGAAAAAAGATAAAACCGAGTGGCACCGTGTTGTAATTTTCTCTCAAGGATTAGTAAATATCGTAAAAAATTACGTAAAAAAAGGTTCTAAACTTTACATCGAGGGCTCTCTTCAAACCAGAAAATGGACCGATAGTCAAGGTGTTGAAAAATTTACCACCGAAATTGCTTTGCAAAATTTTAACTCAACTTTGCAAATTCTTGATTCAAGAGATCGCCAGCCATCAGGCAACGATCCTTACCCTTCTTCATCTCAATCTAATTCCAAATCTCGTAATAATGATGTTTCGGTTGAAGAGCATGATGATGAAATTCCTTTCTAGAAAAATTTTGATTTGAAAAATTCTTAGTTTAAAAAGATTTTTAGCGCATCTGATGCGAGTCAGATGCGCTATTTTTTTGACTTACGTAAAGCTTCGTCTTGCTGCGAACTTACATGGTTAAAATTTTTTTTAAAACGCACGTACATCTGAGTACGTTTGCCTTTTAAAAAAAATTTTAACCATGTAAGTTCACAACAATACTCGCTTTTCCTAAGTCAAAATACCCCTATTCACTAATTGCCAGATTTTTTTTCTTTTCATGCCTACAGTTACAATCAACGGTAAAAGCCATTTGGTTCCAGATGGAATCACTATCATTCAAGCTTGCGAAATAGCTGATGTTGAAATTCCGCGTTTTTGTTACCATGAAAGATTGGTAATCGCCGGAAATTGTCGTATGTGTTTAGTAGAAGTTGAGGGCATGCCGCCAAAGCCTGTGGCCTCTTGCGCTATGCCTGCCACCGAAGGTATGAAAATTCATACTGACACGCCAATGGTAAAAAAAGCGCGTGAAGGTGTGATGGAATTTTTGTTGGCTAATCACCCGCTTGATTGCCCAATTTGTGATCAAGCCGGCGAGTGCGATCTACAAGATCAAGCCTTCCAATATGGCTCAGGAAAAAGCCACTACCACGAACATAAACGCGCAGTGAAAGAAAAAAACATGGGGCCGTTAGTTAAGACTCAGATGACGCGTTGTATTCAATGTACACGCTGTGTACGTTTCATTGAAGATGTAGCTGGAACTGTAGAATTAGGTGCAATAAATCGCGGTGAAGGTATGGAAATTACCTCTTATTTAGATCAATCTTTAAAATCGGAATTGTCCGGAAATATCATTGATCTTTGTCCGGTAGGAGCTCTCACCTCTAAGCCATATTCTTTTAAAGCTAGAAGTTGGGAGTTAAGAAAAACCGAAACAATTGATGTGATGGATGCGGTTGGAAGCAACATCCGCATTGATTCTCGCGGTATTGAAATCATGAGAATTTTGCCACGTTTAAATGAAGAAATTAACGAAGAATGGATCTCTGACAAAACCCGTTTTTGCTACGATGGTTTAAAATATCAGCGTCTCGACAAGCCTTACATAAAAAATGGGGATAAATTAAGAGAAGCAACTTTTGATGAGGCCTTCGAGGTAATATCTGAAAAAGTAAAAAGCCTGCAAGCCAGAGAAATAGCTGCTTTAAGCGGACAACTTTCTGCTGCCGAAGAAATTTTTGCTCTAAAAAAATTACTCGAAAAATTACAAGTTACTAATTTTGACTGTCGTTTAAAGGGTGAAAAGTTAGGCACACAAGACCGTGCCGCCTATCTTTTTAACAGCACAATTGCCGGTATTGAATCGGCGGATGCTTGCTTGTTAATTGGTTCCAATCCTAGAAAAGACGCGCCTTTGCTCAATACCAGAATCAGAAAAAGATTCTTGTCGAAAAAATTAAAAATCGCTTCAATTGGTGATAATGTTGATTTGACTTACAGCCACAAACATTTGGGCGATGATGTAGCAATTCTAAAAGATATTTTAGAAGGCAAATCAGAATTTTGTGAAACTTTACAAAAAGCTACCAAGCCAATGCTAATCTTAGGTCACGATATGTTAACTCGTGCTGACGGTGATTTAATTTTAACTTACGCCAAAAAAATCGCTGAAAAATTCAACATGATTCAAGATGGTTGGAATGGTTTTAACTTTTTGTCTAAATCGACAGGGTTGTTAAATGGTTTGGAACTTGGATTCGTCGGCTCTTCTAATGTTTCAGAAATTCTACAAAAAGCTGAAAAATCTGAAATTAAAATGGTGATTTTGCACGCGGTTGACGACGATTTAGATTTTGCAAAATTGCAAAATACTTTTGTAGTTTACATCGGATCTCACGGTGACCAAGGCGCTCACGTTGCTGACGTAATTTTACCTGCAGCCGCTTACAGTGAAAAAGATGCGATTTACGTAAATCTCGAAGGTCGCCCGCAAAGCACGGCTCACGCAGCTTTTGCTCCGGGGCAGGCTAAAGAAGATTGGCAAATTATTGTAGAATTAGCGCAAAAACTTGGAATTGATCTTGGGTTTGAAAGCTTGGTTGAATTAAGAAAAGCAATGCGTGGAGCTAATTCTATTTTTGATAATTTAGAAAAAATCTCTCCGGCAAAATGGGTTTCCTCAAACGAAATCAAAGGTGATTTCTCTGAGAAAAAATTAGAAATTAAAAAGTTTGATTTTTATTTGACCAACCCAATCGCCAGAGCATCTCGTACTTTGAATAAGTGCAGTGTAGAATTAGGATAAATTGTGTTCTTCGCCCTCTTTGCAAAAGAGGGAGGGAGCCTCGTTAGCGGCGGAATGGTGATTTAAAACAAGCAAGTGACGGGCAAATCACCCGTCTGATCGCTGCGCGATCATCCACCCTCTTTTTCAAAGAGGGCTTTTACCCGAAATAGCAATTTGAGGCCGCCCTCAAATTGCGTAATCTCGATCCCTCTTGAAATTGCCTCGGCAATTTCAAAAATAACTTGCAAAAAAAACTTCACTCCCTATTTTCCGCCCTCCTCCAAAGTCGGCTAAGTGTCATTTAAGTTAATCAAAACAAACAAATGTTAAAAATTCGTCTTTCACGTGGCGGCAGAAAAAATCTTCCGTTTTACCGTATTCTCGTTACTAACAGCACTTCTCCAAGAGATTCTAAATTTCTTGAAAAGCTTGGTACTTACAATCCATTGCTTGCTGATGACAAAGAAAATCGTGTTACAATCAATAAAGAACGTACTGAATACTGGCTTTCAGTTGGTGCAAGACCAACCGAAAAAGTTGCCAAATTCTTAAACGCCCTTGGTGTTGTTGGTGCTGAAAAATATCAGCCAACTTTCACTCCGAAAAAACAAGGTGAAGGTTTGAAGAAAAAAGCTTTAGCTAAAGTTGCTAAAGAAAAAGAAGCTATTGAAGCTGCAAAAGCTGCTGAATTAGCTGCGCAAGCTGCCGCAGCCGCTGAAGTTGAGGCCGCTAAAGCTGCCGCAGCTGCTCCGGTTGAAGCTGCATCAACTCCAGAAGTTGCTGCTGAATAATTTTCTGGGGCGGCTTTTACGAGCCGCCCTACAAGATACTAAAAAATATACCAAAGTCCTTTAGACTTCGGTATATTTTTTTGTTTTTACGCTGCACGAGCAGCGCCCCACTTTGTGACCTCGATAAATTTTCGCAGATGAAATTCTCGCTTCCCTCTCAAATTCTGATTGCCACCAATAATAAGGGAAAATTTGTTGAAATAGAATCGCTGCTAAATCAGATCAGTATTAAAGCAATTCCAACTTTCCAATTTAATATCGAAGAGCCTGAAGAAACAGGCACAACTTTTGCTGCCAATTCTTTGCTGAAGGCTAAATATTACGCTAATAAAACCGGATTGGTTGCGCTTGCCGATGATTCCGGTCTCTGCGTTGAAGCTTTAAATAACGAGCCGGGAATTTATTCAGCGCGTTTTGCTAGAAATGCCGAAGGTAAAAATGACTTTAATTTTGCTTTTGAGAAGATTTTTACTGAACTGAAAAAGATTAACGCAGAGAAAAATTCGCGTGCTCACTTCATCTGCAATTTAACAATCTTTGATCCGAAGACTAATTTCGAGATTTCTTTTGAAGGCAGAGTTGATGGGATCTTAAACTTTCCACCACTAGGCAATAAAGGCTTCGGTTACGATCCGATTTTTATTAAAGACGGTATGAGCCAAACCTTTGGGGAGATCGATCCTGAGCTAAAAGATTGTATTTCGCATCGCGGCGAGGCTTTCCAGAAAATGGTTAATTGGTTACAAAATCACAGCTTGTAAAGGCGGTTTTTCGAACTACTTAAGTTAAGACAGATCCTGAAACAAGTTCAGGATGACGGAGCGCGCGGGGATGGCGGAGTTCAGCGCCAAACCTCCCTCCATCGTCATCCTGAACTTGTTTCAGGATCTATTCGCATCTAAAAAATATAACTTTTCACGAGAATGAGCAAAAGAGACTATTACCAAATCCTTGGCGTTGCTAAAGGCGCTTCTGCAGATGAAGTTAAAAAAGCCTACCGCAAATTGGCGATGCAATATCACCCTGATCGTAATCCCGGTAATAAAGAGGCTGAGGCTAAATTTAAAGAAGCAACTGAGGCTTATGAAGTTTTAAAAGACGATCAGAAAAAATCAGCTTACGATCAATTCGGTCACGATGCTTTTGCCCAAGGTGGTGGAGGGCGAGGTGGTCAAGGTCATGGCGCTGAAGGTTTTGATTTTAATGATATTTTCAGCAACTTCTCTGATATCTTTGGTGATTTTGGTGGCGGTGGCAGACAGAATAAAAAAAGAAGCGCAGCACAACGTGGTAGTGACATTCGCTACAATTTAGAAATCTCATTGGAAGAAGCCTTTCGTGGTGTAACTGAAAAAGTTTCATTCACTATTCCAACCGCTTGCGAACCCTGCCAAGGAAGTGGCGCGCAGAATGGTGAGAAACCAAGCGAATGTACAACATGTAAGGGTAATGGTAAAGTTAGGGCACAGCAAGGATTCTTCATCGTTGAGCGCACTTGCGGAAGCTGTTCCGGTACCGGTCAAATTATTAAAAATCCGTGCAAAACTTGTCGCGGTGAAGGTCGAGTTAATAAAGAAAAAACTTTGTCAGTAAAAATTCCGGCCGGTGTTGAAGAAGGTAATCGTATTCGTTTGACGGGTGAGGGAGAAGCAGGTCCGCGTGGCGGACCGGCAGGAGATTTGTATGTTTTTATCTCCATCCGCAAACATCAATTTTTCACGCGTAAGGGTGATGATGTTCATTTTGAAATACCGTTAAAATTTACTACTGCAGCTCTAGGTGGTGCTGTAGAAATTCCAACGATTGATGGCACTAAAGCTAGTTTAAAAATTCCTGAAGGGGCGCAAAATCAAGATCAGTATCGTTTGAAATCTAAAGGAATGAGTGTGATTAACTCTGGCGGCAGAAGAGGCGACATGTACGTGAAAATCAACATTGAAACACCGGTGAAGCTTTCGAGTGAGGAGCGTGATTTACTTACTAAGTTGGATAAATTGATGACTGGCAAGTCGAGTAATCCGAAGTCAGAAAGTTTTTTTAAGAAGGTTAGTGATTTGTTTTCTTAGTTTGCTTTTCTACCGCTTACAGGTTCTAACATTAAATTTAATGGGAAAAATATTGTGAAAAATTATGAAGGTTTGACTGCAACTTTTGTGCAAGAAGGCATGACTCATGCGATTGATTTTAGGAAAGAGCCAAATCGTGAGATTGCTGCTCTCAATGTAGCTCAGTGCCATCTTTTAGAAATAACTAATCGTGATGAAAATGAGAAAAGAACGGTGATGTCTTTATCTCATCTTATGGTTCCTCATTTATTATATCAGAGAAATTTGGACCAGAGTGTGAGAGTGGCGATCGATAATTTTGTTAATTGCGGTGGTGAAATTAACACAGCTAAATTCAGAATTTTTGGTGGCGTGGCTGGTGAGAATGTTGCTCTGAGGGATAACCTTAAAAAATCAATTCGAAATATTGTTCCCTCTGCAGAAATAGATGAACCAAAAGGTCATGAATCGAAGCGTAATCCGCAGAGAACTCTTTTTGGTCCAGCTGGAGAGTCTATCGATTATTTATTAGGTCGTGAGGGTACAACTTACAGAAAGCTAACTCTCGAAGCAATAAAGTCTGAAGACGAGACTAAAGATGAAGTTTCAAAAAATTTGAAAGATGCTAGTGGGAAATTTGATCCCAATAAGATTCAAGTCCATCAATCATTTATTGATAATCAGTGGTCTAGAGTTAGGAGAGAGATTACAGAACAAACTGAATTAATTTTCTCAAATTTGGAAAGAGGTGTGGCGGTTATGGAGCAAATTTATAAAAAGATGGATGAAGCTGAAACAAATCCGTCTTTAATTCCGATAATTGCTAAGTTAGCTCAAGCACAAGTTGAGCTTATGTCTTTGAAAGTTTGTGATAGAAATGGCAGTATGATGCAAGGTTTAGAAGTAACGGCTGTGGATAGGTTGGTTCCCAAGAAAGTTCGTGAAAAATAGGTTTGTAATTTAGAGGAAAAAACTTCATGTTTAGGCTCGAGAGTTAGGCTCACACTTTGACAGAGTCAGGATAATTTGGAGGTTTTTCTAAGTTTTTCTTGGAAATTTTCTTTCTCTTTCTGATTCTGATTTCAACTGTCCGCAAGCCGCTAAAACATCCTCTCCCCGCGTTTTTCTAATCGGCGAAATAACCCCCGAATTTTTCAGAATCGCCTGAAATTTTAAAATCTGCTCAATATCAGTACGCCCATATTCACAGCCATCCCACGGGTTAAACGGAATCAAATTTATTTTCACATTCACATTGGCCCGATTAATCAAATTGATTAACTCGCGCGCGTGCAATTCTTGGTCATTCACACCTTTCAACATCACATACTCAAAAGTAATTTTCTGATTAGGATTTTTATTATTGTAAGTTTTGCAGGCAGCCAACAATTCTTTCAGCGGATATCTTTTATTAATCGCCATAATATCAGTGCGCAGCTTGTCGTTTGTGGCGTGCAGCGAAATTGCCAAATTAGTTTTAAGCTCGTCAGCGCAGCGTAAAATTTCTGGAACCAGACCTGAAGTTGAAATGGTAATTTTGCGCGCCGAGAAATCTAAACCATCAAGATCATTTAAAATCTTCACTGCCTTAGCGACATTTTCGTAATTAAAAAATGGCTCGCCCATGCCCATGAATACGATGTTGGTCAGTTTGCGATTATTTTTGTCCCAGTCATTTATTAAATCTTTCGCCAACATTACTTGGGAAACAATTTCGTGAAATTCTAAATTACGAACTAAAGTTTGCGTGCCAGTGTGACAAAATTTACAAGCCAAAGTGCAGCCGACTTGGGATGAGATGCAGAGCGTACCGCGAGTTTCTTCTGGGATGAAAACTACTTCAACTTCTTTGCAATCTGAAAAACGTACTAACCATTTTCTAGTACCGTCGGTGGAAAGAATATCTTTAGAAATTTGGGGGCGATCGAGCGAACAATTTTTTAATAAAATCTCGCGCATCTCTTTGGAAATGTTACTCATCTCATCAAAAGATTTAACACCGCGAGCGTAAATCCAATTCCAAATTTGTTTAGCACGAAATGGCTTCTCACCAAGCTTTAACAGCTCTTCGCTGACTTGTTCTTTGGTTAGGTGGGTGAGGTTTTTTTTGATTTCGGTCACAAGATATTAGTTTTTTAATAGATCCTGAAACAAGTTCAGGATGACGGTGGGTGGATTCTAAAGTTACTGTCATCCTGAACTTGTTTCAGGATCTAATCCCAACTAACCTTCAATTGCTTTTTGTTGCAATGCGAAAATTTCTACAGCAGCTTTTTTAGCTAAATCATACATTTGTGAAATCTGAGTAAAGCTCATTGCGCCTTGTTCTGCAGTGCCTTGAATTTCGATTAAGTCGAAGTTTTTGTTGATTACGAAATTGGCGTCAACGTCGCATTTGCTGTCTTCGGCGTAGTCTAAATCTGCTACAACTTCACCATTAAAAATTCCGCAAGAAAGTGCACAGACGGCACCAGTTAGCGGATTTTCTTTGATTAATCTTTGGCTAAGAATTTTTTTAACGGCAAGGGCGAGGGCAACGTAACCGCCGGTAATGGCCGCGCAACGCGTGCCACCGTCAGCTTGGATAACATCACAATCAATAATGATTTGGCGTTCGCCTAATTTTTTTACATCGATTACTGAGCGCAGAGAGCGGCCGATTAAGCGCTGAATTTCAATGGAGCGGCCATTTGGCTTCATCGGGTCGCGACTGTTGCGAGTGTGAGTAGAGCGGGCTAACATGTTGTATTCGGCGGTGATCCAGCCTGTGCCCTTATTTCTTAAAAATGGTGGAACCCTTTCTTCGATTGAAGCGGTGCATAAAACGTGAGTCTCACCAAATTTCACTAGGCAAGAGCCTTCAGCGTATTTATTGACGTTAACGGCAAGAGAAACTTCGCGAATTTGGTTGGCAGCTCTATTTGATGGGCGCATGGTGATTTATTAAACATTGAACCAGTTAACAATTAACAATTGATCAAATGATAATTGTTAACTGCTAACTGTTAATTTTTGTCTAGTCTTCTTGAATAAAGTCAAAACGAGCTTCTTTGCTTCTGCCTTGTCTCTTACGGTCGTTGCTGTCCAAGAGTTTTTTACGTAAACGTAAAGATTTTGGAGTAACTTCAACTAGCTCGTCGTCGCCAACGTAGGTAATCATATCTTCCAAAGTAAGATCTCTAGGTGGGATTAGGCGAATTGCTTCGTCAGTTCCTGAGGCGCGAACGTTGGTAAGTTGTTTACCTTTTAACACGTTAATTTCTAAGTCACCTTGTTTCGAGTTTTCACCAATTACCATTCCTGAGTAAACTTTTTGCTGAGGTCTGATGAACATGGTTCCACGATCTTGTAAGTTCCAGATCGCGTATGCTACAGCTTCACCTGCTTCAGTTGAAATCAAAGCACCGTTTTTCTTGGTGCTCATCTCGCCTTTGTAAGGAACGTAAGCGTGGAAAATTCTGTTCAAAACACCCGAACCTTTAGTGTCGGTTAAGAACTCACTTTGGTAGCCGATAAGTCCGCGTGAAGGTACGTAAAATACCAAACGAGTTTTGCCACCAGAAGATGGTTTCATTTCAATCATTTCACCTTTGCGTGAAGAAAGTTTTTCAACAACTACACCGCTGAAAGCGTCATCAACGTCAACTACAACTTCTTCAACCGGTTCTAAAGTATCGCCGTTAGTATCTTTTTTGAAAAGTACACGAGGTCTTGAAACAGAAAGTTCGAAGCCTTCACGACGCATGTTTTCAATTAATACACCAAGTTGTAATTCTCCGCGTCCGCCCACTTCAAAAGCATCTTTAGCGTCTGCTTCTTTAACTTTGATGGCAACGTTAGTTTCAGCTTCAGCAAATAGACGTTCACGAATCATGCGGGAAGTAACTTTAGTTCCTTCTAAACCGGCAAGAGGTGAGTCATTCACGCTGATGGTGATGGCCATTGTTGGTGGATCAATCGGAGTTGATTTGATTGGTTGAGTAACTGAAGTTTCGCAAAGAGTATCAGAAACCGAAGCTTTTTCTAAGCCGGCAATTGATACGATGTCCCCTGCTTCAGCTTCTTCAACAGGAACTTTATCAACGCCACGGAATACGTGAAGTTTGGTTAGGCGGCCTTGTTCAATAATTTCGCCTTTTAGGTTAATGGCTTTGAAGCTCATTAAGTTTTTAGCTTTTCCAGAGTAGATACGACCAGTCAACATACGGCCAAAATAAGGGCTGCGGTCAAGCAAGGTGGCAAGCATCATGAAAGGTGCTTCAGTGTCAAATTTCGGTGGATTAAC
>CANGQE010000028.1 GCA_947455845.1 Rickettsiales bacterium | reverse complement strand
CCATTGTCACCCCGTCTTCACGATGGGGTCCAGTCAACGCGGTAAATTTTACTTATCTTGAAGAAATGACTCCATATTTTTTCGGGTAATAAACTCCCTTTGGGGCAAAGGAATTTCAATATTATTTTCCTTAAATTTTTTCCAGATACTCATTAATACATCACTTTTTGGTAACATGCGGCCTTCCACAATGTCACTAATCCAAAAGTATAAGGTAAATTTAATATCGCATTCGCCAAAGCCGGTGGCGAAGCATTCGGCATCGGGATAACTCAAGCAGCGAGGATGTTCACGCGCGCAAGCTAGCATAATTTCTTTTACTTGCGGTAGGTCTGAGCTGTAAGCAACTCCTAGATTAATTTCAACGCGGGCACGGTTATTAGAGTAGCTCCAATTAGTAACTTTACTGATGATAAAATCTTCATTTGGTACCATGATTTCTTTGCCGTCAGTGCCTTCGATCAAGGTATAGCGGCCGCCGAAATGTTTAACTGTGCCGAAAATATTGCCGCCATCAAGCTCAACAATATCGCCGATTTCTACTGATTTTTCAAAAAGCAAAATAACGCCGCTGATAAAATTAGAGGCGATTTTTTGCAAACCAAACCCGATACCGACACCGACAGCACCACCAATTACGGTGAGGGTAGTCATGTCAACGCCAAAGGTTTTTAGTAGTATGATGATGACAGAGGCATAAACCAGAATATCAATAAATTTACTGATGATTCCTTTGGTGCTAGACTTGATGCTCTTGCTGCTATCGATGAAGGATTTGCTTTTTTTGCTGACCAGACCCGACATCCAAAACACAATCAAAAGCACGATAAATGCTTTGAGGACTAGATAAATAGAAATCCGGACTGTGCCAACTTTTAAAGCATAAAAATCTAAATATTCAATTGTGGGGTCAAGTAGGCCAAAAATATCAAGTATCAAGGCTGGCATTAAAAATAATCCGGCGATGTTAGTGAGAAGAATATTGTTGGAAGAGATGCGTAGGAAGCGTAGCAGTAGAAATAGTCCGACTAGTTTTAGGGTAGTGGAAAAGAGAATTTTTTCTTTGAAAAACTCGGAATAAATTGACAGCCCGATTGACAAAAAAGTTAAGGCAAATAAGGGGTAGAGTAGGGGGATTACGTATCTGGTGACTAAGCGATTTAAGGCGATATTTTTTTTAAGAGTGGAAGAGATGATCCGAGGAAAAATAAAACGGCGGCTCAGTTTATAACAAAAATAAGAAAGGATAAAGCAGAGGATCAACGACAATGATTGCCAGTAAAGGCTTGAGCTGCTGATGGTTTTTTCTAAGGCTTCTAGCAGTTGATCGTAGCTGATTTGTTCTTTCATTTTTGATTCAGTTAGCAGTTAGCAATTAGCAATCAACATTTAGCGGCTTGAACAACAAATGTTAATTGCTAATTGTTAACTGCTAACTGTTAGATTTATTCTCCTTGTCCCGAAGTGTAGCCGCATTTGCCGTCAAACAAATACAAGCCTTCATATTTTACGAAATCAATCTTCTTCTGATTCATAATTGCAAGCATTTCAATTAGATCTTGGTGAGTGATTGATTTAGTCGCGTCAATAATTTCATTACTTGACTTGCCGGTAATTCCTTTGCCGATGAATCGTAAAACCGTTAGGCCTTTGTTGTAATTCGGCATCATGTGTTTATCGCTGAGAGGCCAGAGCAGAAGGCCTTTGGCGCTGATCATTTTTACTTCCAGAAGTTCGCTTTCCATGCCTTTGAGTAAAGTCAAAAGATCGTCAAATTCTTGCTGCCAATCGATAAAAAGATCAAAACCAATCAAGGATTTTTTTTCAGCAACCTGAATTTTTTCAGCTTTGATTTCGGTTTTTTTAGTAGAGTTGGCAAAGTTGGCGATTGGAAGTTGAGAAGGTTTCTGACCAAGATTGGCAATTACTGCTTGAGTAAATTCTTTAGTTCCGACTTTTTTCTTACTAGTGCCTTCAAGATAGATATCAGGCGTGTGCACTCCATCTTCAATAGTTTTGTAAACTGCGTTTCTGATTTTGTTAGCTACTTCGCTTTGACCGATATGAACCAACATCATCACTGCTGCATGCAGTAATCCTGTGGGGTTAGCCATGTCTTTGTCGGCGATGTCGGGAGCTGATCCGTGAATTGCTTCAAACATGGCAAAATCTTTACCGATATTGGCGGAGCCGGCAAGACCTACAGAGCCGGAGGTTTCGGCAACTACGTCAGAAATAATATCGCCGTAAAGATTCATCGTAACAATCACGTCAAAAATTTCCGGTTTGGCAGCAAGGCGCGCTGTTCCGATGTCGATGATATAATGTTCATTTTGGATTTGAGGATATTCAACGGCAATTTCATTAAAAACTTTATGAAAAAGACCGTCAGTCATTTTCATGATATTGTCTTTGGAAAAGCAGCTTACTTTTTTGCGATTGTTAGCTACCGCATATTCAAAAGCGTAGCGGATGATTTTTTCACAACCTTCGCGGGTAACTAATTTCAAACATTGGTAGGTTTGGTCGGTCTGGCGATGTTCAATTCCGATGTAAAGATCTTCCTCATTTTCACGGACAATTACCACATCCATTCCGGGACATTTAGTTGCAATAAAAGGGTGAAACGAAGCCACGGGACGTACATTAGCAAAAAGCCCCAGTCTTTTTCTCATGGTCACATTCAAACTTTTGTAACCACCACCTTGTGGAGTTGTAATCGGCGCTTTCAACAAAACCCGAGTGCTGGCTAAATCTTCCCAAGCCGACGGCATTAGCCCAGAATTAAAACCTTTCTCGTAAATTTTTTTGCCGACTTCGATAATGTTAAACTTAACGTCCGCTTTAGCTTCGCGCAAAATTTCCAAAGTGCTGTCCATAATTTCCGGACCAATGCCGTCGCCATAGGCAACGGTGATAGTTTTTGTCATGAGTAATAATTATTGGGATTAAATAAGGAGTATTTGTGATTCTAGGCGCTTAGATAAATATTCAAGATGGATTTTGTTATATTGGGAGCGATAGAAGTGCTGATTAATTTAATTGCCATCAGAGATAGTGTAATTAATACGGGCACTTTTCCCCTCAAAGGAAGCAATTCTTAGTGCCTAGGCTTAAAATTCTCACCTTGAGAGATAAACACTTGAGAGATAAGCACATAATTTTTTCAAAAATAAATTATTATTTAATGCCGATTGATACCCTTAAAATCCAAAAAAATATTGAAGAAAAAAGGTTAATTTTAGGTCAGAGACTGGAAAATTTCTTTCTGAAAAAGTTGTTGATGACGATGGATTTTTTTAGCAGAGTTTTTTCGGCAAAATCTTGCGCTTTTTTTGGATGCTTAATTATTGTTGCAATCAGTGTTCTAGTGAGGTCAACCCGTGATATTGGCCACGATTCGGCGGTTTATTTAGAGATTGCTCAGAAGATGCTCAATGGAGGGAAATATTACCAAGATTTCTTTGAAAATAACCTGCCTTTATCTTTTTTATTCACGATAATTCCGGTTTTTTTGGCAAAAATTCTTGGCGCTAGTCCAATAATTTTTACAGAAATCTTTGTTAATTTGGTCGGAGTTTTTTCGCTTTATTTTTCAGCTAAAATTCTATCCAGATCAGATGAGTCCAAGGATCAAACCATTTTCAATTTAATAATTCTAAGTTTTGCTGTTGGTTTTTTTCTGCGGGTTCTGACTTTACAATACAATGAATTTGCCACTAAATCGACTTATTTTTTAGCTTTTGCTTTTCCCTACATCTCCTACCAATTTCTCAAAGAATCCGAGTTAGAAAAATCTGACCAAATCTACAATGGGTTGCTGGCTGCTGCGCTCTTCTGTTTAAAACCGCATTACGGAATTTTGGTAATTATTTTTGAACTGACAAAACTTTTTAAAAATAAGTCTCTGAAACCGGCTTTCCGCTCGGTAAATTACGTCACTTTGTTGGCGTTAGCGGGATACTTACTAATCTTATTTACATGCTTTACCGACTACGTATCAGCTATTTCTCACTTCTCCTCAGTTTACTACAAATCACAATATTTTAAAATATTATTAATGTTGAAGGAGGATCTGTTTCCGATCCTGACGCTGATTGTTTTAAGTTTTTCTTTGGTAAAAAAATCATATTTTCTACAACCATTTTTTCTTGCTACTCTCGCTGCTGCTTTAGTTATAATTTTAGAAGTAATGGGGGGTGAGGATCAAAGGTTTGTGCTTTATTCACTCTCTTTGCCATTTTTATTTTTGCTGATTTTTACGATTATTAAGAACCGCCAAATTGATTGGAAAAAAGATTGGTTTTTGGCGCTACTAATTCTTCTGGCGCCGCAGTTTGATCGCAATTTTTTTGTTGCAACTGCTTTTAATTTTTGTGCTTTTTGGTGGATTTTTGCGGTGGCATTATCAGTGCAGTGGCGTAGGACTTTAGGGAACATTACTTTGCCTGCTGGTAGCGTCACCCTGAGACTGTCGAAGAAAGCAGAAGTTGCTACCAAATTCTTTTTCCAGCGCAATCTAGTTTCATGGCTCTGTTTTCTGGCCTTAGTAGCCTTTAGCATTGGTCTTTCCTTTAACCATACCACCAACAAATTTGCTTGGCCAATCTCGGCGGTAATTTTTATTTTGATGATCGTATTCTACCAGAATCTGCACGAAAAATTCTTTGCCACTGAAAAATTCTCACGCCTTTCGGCCTGTGTTATTTTTACGGTTTTATCTTATTTTATCAGTCTGCATTTAGCGGCAATTTTTGGTATTCACCCTAATAAATCACCCAATCACGTGAATGACCAAATGATCAAAATAATAAAAAATGACGTCGTAAATGATGAAGATTTAACGATTATTTCTAGCTCTATTTCTGGAACCTATCCCATGATTAATTACTTAAAAAAAGAAAATCATTTACCATCCTCGCAGCTACTTCCGCTTTACAGTAAGATTGATGATCCAAATGCAATGTCTGAGGCTGAAAACTATCTATTTTCAAGATTGAAGGGGCAATTGCAAAATACTAAAAACCAACTGATTTTTGTTGAGATCAAGAGCAATATTTTTGATGGTCAATGTCGCATCGGGTTTTTGGAATATTATTTTTATGATCCTGAATTTAAGAAAAATTTTTTACAAAATTACGTTTTTCTTAATCGCATCATTAAGGTTAATCCGAGTGAAAAGAAGGTAGAATTTTTCAACGACGGTCAAAATTTCTCAGCTACTGGAGGCTCTGATTTTATTGAGCGCGATGTTGAGGTTTATATCAGAAAATAAATGAAAAATTTTTGGGAAAATAAAAATTCATCATTTGTGGCTTGTGCCTTAATTTTTTTAATCAGCATTTTCTTGCGATCTCGGATCGACATCGGTGGAGATAGTGCATTCCAAATTAATCTGGCGGCAAAGATTTCAAAGGAAGGTCGATATTACTACGATTTTTTTGAAAGTAATTTTCCGCTGTCATTCTGGATCTACGTCATTCCTTACCGCATCTCCCAATTCCTAAATATTAGCCCCATCGTCAGTTCTGACATTTTTATTAATTTGCTTGGGATTCTTTCGCTATTTTTTTCGGCGCGAATTCTAAAAGAATCTACTCTGCGTATAGACCATCAAAACCTAATTATTAGCTCATTTGCTTTGGGATTTTTTTTAAGAGTCCATGCTTTGCCAGTGAATGAATTTGCCACTAAAACCAGCTTCTGTTTATTACCGGCTTTTCCTTACATCTCATTTTCGTTTGCTAGAAAAAATCCTCTTACCACCGCTGAGCTAATCTGGCGTGGAATCTTTGCTGGTCTAATTCCCTGCCTTAAGCCGCATTACATTTTTCTACCATTATTAATTGAAATTGATCGCTTCCGACAAAAAAAATCTCTCAGGTTTTTCGTGGAATTGGACAAATTATTAATAGTGGTAATTGGTTTGGGATATTTGCTTTTAATGCTAAAATTCACTCCTGAATTTTTTGAATTTATGGTGCCGATGTGGTCTAGCATCTACGGTCCCTATGTTAAAATATCTGACTTCTGGGGTAGAGTTATCTACCACCTTTCTTCAAAAATCATTTTTTTCAGTGGATTTTTTTTGGTTTTTTTAAGAAAAAAGTTTGCTCATGAAGACAGAATTTTATAGTTAACTTTTCTTGCTGCATCTCTAATCATACTTTCTGAAGGTCTTGGTAGTCTTGATCGAGAGGCTTGTTTCTCATCTCTAGTAACTTTCATTTTTGTCAAGATTTTCTACGACTCTATCAGATCAAAAACTTTCGAATTTAATCAGAACAAATTGCTATTTGGATTTTTACTGATTTTCATGATTTGGGAGCCGCGTTCTATGCTGGTTTTTATGGAAACCAATCTTTTCTGCTGGATAATAACGGCAATTATTATTGCTAATTTTTATCAAGATTTACGCAAAGGATGCATAAAATTATCCCTTCCACTGTCCCCAAAAGTAGTGTTAATAGCTCTGCTTTTAGCCTTTGCTGCATTGTTCGTTCTTACAATAAAACTTGTTGCTGCCAATCAAAATAATTTCATTCTTTTTATCCTGATTGCTTTCCTCATCATATTTTCTCTCTACGAAAAAGTTAGAAAAAATTATCATCCAAAATTTTCTTCAGCTTTTGTTTTTTTTAAATTTGCGTTAATTCTAAATCTCACAGCATCCTACTTAGTATCGATTGCCAACGCCTACAACTGGCAGAATATTTCTAAAACTTCACATCTTCTAAGTGATAACATTATTGGTTATTCAAGAGCGAATCTTAAAAGTGAAAGTGATCAAATTTCTATCTGGACTTACTTCATTTCTGAATCATTGCTACCCATCATTTATTTAGGAAAAGAAAATAATAATATTAATAGTTCGGTCGGTTTTTTATATTCCAATATCGGATTAAGATTTTTTGAGTTGCAGCGCGACGACAACAACAAAGGAAGTGGGTTTTTTACGATGAATTATCTTTTTGATAATGTAAAAAAGCAGGTTAGGAGCAAAAGTATGAAAATTATTTTTGTCGATAGAGGGGATCTCTGCAAAATCAGCTTTTTAGAAAATTATTTCTACGATCCCGAGTTTAAAAAAATCTTTTTAGAAAATTACCATTTTGACGGAAGAATTTTTTTATCGCAGGAAGTTAAAAATAATAAGCCGGTCACTGATTTGCCTAGCTATAAAACAGTTTACGACTTTGAAATTTATGTGAGAAATAATGCAGAATAAAAATTTTATTGAAGATCTTTTTAAGTCGCATTTTTTTCTAAAGGTCACTCTTGCGGTAATTTTTTTGCTTAGCATTTTTTTGCGCTCGAGGATTGATGTGGGAGGAGACAGCGCTGTAAATATTGATTTGGCGGCAAAAATAGCCCGTGGCGGCAAATATTATTACGATTTCTTTGAAAGTAATTTTCCACTTACTTTGTGGATTACTGTTATTCCCTATTTCTTGGCCAAATTATTAAATATTAATCCACTAATTACTGCGGATTTTTTTGTTAATTTGTTGGGAATTATTTCGCTATTTTGTTCGGCACGGATCCTTGCTAAATCTACTTTACGGCAGGATCATCAAAATTTATTAATCATCTCTTTCGCCTTAGGATTTTTTTTAAGAATTCACGCTTTAGAAGCTAATGAATTTGTGACCAAAGTGAGCTTTCTTCTGGCGCTGTTTTTTCCTTACCTTTCTTATTCTTTTGCTAGAAAAGCCGCTCTTACTAAAACTGATTTAATATGGCGTGGAACCTGCGCTGGTATGCTTTGTTGCCTCAAGCCTCATTACATTTTCTTGCCGCTATTAATTGAAATCGACCGCTTTTGGCAAAAAAAATCCCTGAAGTTTTTCTTGGAATTAGACAAGCTGGTAATAGGTGCAGTGGGCTTGGTTTATTTGCTTTTAATGCTAAAATTTACTCCCGAATTTTTTGAATTTATTATTCCGATGTCCTCCTTTGTTTACTACGTGTACAATGATCTGAGCTATTTTTGGAAAAATATTTTACACCATTTCTCTTCCAAAATTATTTTTTTTGCTGGGTTTTTTTTGGTTTTTCTAAAACAGAAATTTACTGCCGAAGATAGAATATTATTTTTAGTTTTTAGTGCTGCTTCTTTAATAATCTTGCTAGAAAACCTTGGTAGTGTTGATCAGGAGGCTTGTTTCTCAGCTTTAACTATTCCAGTTTTTATTAAGATTTTTTACGATTTTACCAAATCCAAGAATTTTGATTTTTCAAGAATCAAAATTCCCGTCATTTTGTTGACGGTTTTTTTGATCTTTGAACCGAGCTCGATTTTAACTCTAACCAAAACAACTTTACCGTGGTGGGTTATTGCTCTAACCATCATCATCTTAGGCCGATTTAGAACTGGAACACGTCCCTTACTAGCTTTAGTATTCTCTCTTACCGCCTTCATCCTAGCTCTCGCAATCGCAATCAAAATCGCTACCATTAATCAAAATGCCTTCATGGCTTTTTCTGAAATAGCCTTCCTCATTTTCTTATTTTTTAACCAAAGAAATAAGAAAAGCTTCTCTACCCCTTTCGCCTGCGCACAGTTTATCCTAATTTTCAGTATTGCGTCCTACCTCCTCACCTCCATTACCAGTGCCTATCGCGGAGATTATATTTTTAAAAGTCCCGACTTCCTCAGCGATAAAATCATCAGTTATTCCAAAGCCAATCTCAAAAATGACAGCGATCAAATTTCAATTTGGTCTTACTTTATTTCTGAATCATTCCCTGCTTTAACTTATTTGGGCAAAGTAAATAATTACCTAAATCATACTGCGGGAGTCTTGTATGCCAATATCGGCGACGGGTTTTTTGAGCGTCACAGCGACGACAAAAGCAGCAAAGATTTTGTTCTAAATTATTTTTTCAACGATGTAAAAAAGCAGATCAAAAACAAAAATATGAAAATTATTTTCGTTTATAAAAATGATCCGTGCAGAATTGGCTTTTTAGAAAATTATTTTCATGACAAGGAATTTAAAAAAGACTTTTTAGAAAATTACCATTTTGCCGGAAGCTTCTTTGCCATTAAAGAAATTGCTGAGCTGCGCAATCTAGATCTCCCTATTTACCGACTGAATTATGATTTTGAAATCTACGCTAGAAAAAATGAAGAGTGAGAATTTTTTTGCAGAATTCTTGGGCTCGCGAATTTTTTTACAAATTTCCTGCTTGGTGATTTTGCTGCTGAGTATTTTTTTTCGCTCCCTAATCGACATTGGTGCGGATACGGGAGTTTATCTCAGCATTGGTGCTAAAGTTGCCAAGGGTGGCAAATATTACTACGATTTTTTTGAGAGCAATTTTCCGATCTCTTTTTACTTTTACGCGCTTCAGTACCAACTATCGCAAATGCTGCATTTAAACCCGATTATAATGTCGGAAATTTGCATTAATCTTTTTGCGGTTTTGTCAATTTTGCTGTCGGCAAAAATTCTTAAGAGCAGCGGGATTTATCAAAATAAGGCTCATTATAATCTCATTCTAGTCAGTTTTTTTATTGGTTTTTTCTTGCGTCCTTACGCTTTGGAAATCGGTGAATTTGGTACTAAAACCAGTTTGTTACTAATCTTGCTTTTTCCTTACATTGCATTTTCTTTCGGCAGAAAAACTGGCTTTACAAGAAATGAGCTAATCCTGCGCGGATGCTTGATGGGTCTAATTCCCTGTGTGAAACCACATTACATTATTTTCATTTTATTCATCGAGTTTTACAAATTTTCTCAGAAAAAATCTCTCAAGTTTTTCTTGGAATTGGACAAATTGGTAATGGGTTTAGTTGGTGTAGTTTACCTCTTTCTAATGCTAAAATTCACTCCCGAATTTTTTGAATTTATGACTCCGATGTGGTCCCAGACTTACTCGGCTTATAATAATCCTAAGATATTTTTTGAAAATTCTCTGCGTCACGTTGCTTCAAGGGCTACAGTTTTCGGTTTTATTTTTCTGATTTTTTCCCGTCACAAATTCAGCGCTGACGATAAAAGTCTCGCCTTATTCTGTGCTGCAGCCTCAACATTAATGTTGATAGAAAATATTGGCACTGTTGACCAAATTGTTACCTTCTACGCCATTGCTACTACTTGTTTCTTGAAGTTTTTGTTTGATCTTTTTGCCTCAAAAAAATTCTCCATTGCGGACAATCTTTTTATCACTTCGACGCTAATTTTTCTGCCCATTTTTGATTTAGAAATTTTCCCTAGTTCAATTTTTGGACTTGGT
>CANGQE010000027.1 GCA_947455845.1 Rickettsiales bacterium | reverse complement strand
TTGCCAAAGTTTCATAATCTGTTTATATTTTAAGTTGATATTTGGGTTAGTGACTTGCGGTGATTTGATTACGATACTAAGACAGCTAAAAAGAGCTCTTATGTTAGGTGATAAAGAAGGGCTGTTTCTTTAATCAAAATCGGTTTTCGAAAAAATACTTAAACGGATGTTTTTTTAATGTCAAAAATTTTTTTCTGATGAGGGTATTAATCAAAAATCGTTTTGACTTTTAAAAATAGAAACGAATTTTAAAGGCACGTTCCACTTACTTAAATTTTCAGTTTTTATTCTGGTATTTCTTAAATTATTCTAATTCAGTGCAATGAAAAAAGTATTATCAACGATCCTTATAAGTGCATCTCTTCTGGGTTTTGCTAGCGAGTCTTTTGCGGCAACTAAATATGTTTCAATCGGAACCGGTGCGATTACGGGTGTTTACTACCCAGCTGGTGGAGCGATTTGTCGCCTTTTAAATCGTGGTAGAAAAGAGCATGGAATTAGATGTTCAGTTGAATCAACCGGTGGTTCGGTTTCAAATTTAAATGCTATCCGTAATGGCGCGATTGATTTCGGTATCGTGCAATCTGACTGGCAATATCACGCTTACAACGGTACTGGCTTCTTCTCTGACCAAAAACCTTTCAAAGAATTGCGCTCAGTTTTTTCTTTATATACAGAAACTTTTACATTAGCGGTTTTGGAAAAGTCTGACATTAAAAAAGTAGATGACATCGTTGGTAAAAAAGTTAACTTCGGACCACAAGGTTCGGGCATGTATGCCACAATGGAAGTTTTGATGGGTGCTAAAGATTGGAGCAAACAAAGCTTTTCTGCCGTAACTTATCTTCAACCATCTGAACAGCCTAAAGCTTTGTGCGACGGCAAGATTGACGTGATGATTTATGCTTCAGGAAATCCAAACGGTGTTTTGCAAGAAGCAACTCAGGCTTGCAAAGTTAGAATCCTTGCGATTGATCGTGAAACTATCGACAAGCTAATCCAAATGAATTCTTTCTACGTTAAAGCAGTAATTCCGGGTGGAATGTATGCCGGAAATCCCGGAAACATCGAAACTTTCGGGGTTAAGGCCAGCTTAGTTACTTCTGAAAAAGCTAATGCTGATGTGGTTTATAACATTACCAAAGCTGCATTTGAAAACTTTGACAACTTTAAAACTTTACACCCAGTTTTCTCTTCATTGAAGAAGGAAGACATGGTTAAAGAAGGTAACTCTGCGCCAATCCATGCCGGAGCTCTTAGATATTTTAAGGAAGCTAAGCTAATTAAAGAATAATTAATCAGATAATTTTTTTTGACGGCGCTTAATTCTATCCAGAATTAAGCGCCGTTTTTTTTTGAAAATAACCGGAGAGAAAATGTTTAAATTTCTTAAGATCACCATTATTTTTGCCACTTCTTTATCACTAATATCTTGCTCATCTTACAAGCCGATTTTGGATCAGAATGAAAAATACAGGGCCGTTGGAGAAAAGCAGGCGCAGCAAGATATCGATTCCTGCAAGAAAGGTGCTGATGATTATTTGGATAAATATAAAGCGGAGCGCGCAATGAAGGAAGCAGGTCGTAAAGCTGTAATTGGCGGAGTTATTGGTGCAGCAGCAGGAGCTATTTTTGGTGGCGGTGTTAAATCAGCTTTGCTGGGAACTGCTATTGGTGCCGGCGCCGGTGGTGCGATTGGCGGACTTAGGGTAGCTGGTGAAGATAATGTTGAGCCTGATGTAATTAAGCAGCGCTACATTACCAACTGTTTGGGACGTAAGGGTTATTCGATAATTGGGTGGAGGTAACCCAACTGCCGGTTGAGTCAACCGCTGGTCGAGCGGAGTCGAGACCATTTCCAAGTTTACACTCCCTCGCTTCAACTTTGGCAGCAATAACTTCAAGATGGTCTCGACTCCGCTCGACCAGCGGTTGACTCGACTATCCTGTTTAACAGCAGCGATTAATCTTTTGCCATTTCTCTTTTTCTTTATTCCGCAAAAAGGATTTTTTATCTAAAGGCTTTTGGTCTTGATGTGCTTTCTTCTGATGTTCAATGTAGTTCTTGTAAGCGAAGTCGCCGCTAATGTAATCGCGTAGAAGTAGGAGAACTTTCCAGATTCTTTGGGTGATTTTTTTCATATTTTTAGTTGTGAACGACTCCGCTCGAACAGCGAGATTTGCGAGAACGACTAAAAACAAAGTAAGATCTTGCCGCGTCCAATATCACCACCCATAAAATCGCCATAAAACTGAGGGCAATACAGCCAACTAAACGCTGATTAAAAATCACCTTCTTAGCAATCGCAATATTCTCAGCACCAATAACTAAGTCATTCTCAAGCTTAAACTGCCAAGCATTAGCTAGAGCAAAAAAGCCAATTCTGGCATCAGAAGAAAAAACCTTCTCGAGCACAGCCCAACTTGTTGTAGTAACTACAAAAACCAAAGGAATCGCGACAATAAAAAAGAATTTTTTTTGCTTACTTTTTAGAATTATGATAGTCGCAAGAACTAAGGCGATCCCTGCTAGCATTTGATTCGACATGCCAAAAAGCGGCCATAAAATATTAACGCCACCGCTGGGATCAATCACTCCCATGTAAAGAAAATAACCCCAAGCACTTACAATCAAAAAGCTGGAAAATAACGCTGCTAAATTTGATTCCTGCATTTTTTTGTTGTGGCGAAATCCCAGTAAATCTTCAAGCATGAAGCGGGCAACGCGGGTTCCGGCATCAAGAGTAGTTAAAATAAAAATGGCTTCAAACATGATGGCGAAGTGGTACCACATTGAAAGCATATTGGTGCCAAAGGCGGAGGAGAAAATTGTTGCCATACCAACTGCTAAAGATGGCGCGCCGCCGGTGCGGGAGAAAAGGGTGTTTTCACCCATTTGTGCCGCAAGGTTGTCCATAGTTTCTTGAGTTACGGGAAAACCCCAAGAGGTCACAGTTTGAACTGCGTCAGCTCCAAGTGCGGCAGCGGGAGAGTTAATGGCAAAATAAATTCCGGGTTCCAAAACGCAGGCGGCGATCATGGCCATGATTGCTACACATCCTTCAAGCAACATGCTGCCATAGCCAATTAGACGCACGTCATGTTCGTCGGAAATAATTTTTGGTGTAGTTCCTGATGCAACCAGTGCGTGAAATCCTGAAATGGCGCCACAGGCAATTGTGATGAATAAGAAAGGAAAAACTTTGCCGCTAAAAATTGGACCGGTTCCGTCAATAAATTTAGTTAAGGCCGGCATCTGAATGTCGGGATGAAAAACCAACAAGGCGATGGCTAAAAGTAAGATCGTTCCCAATTTTAAGAATGAGGAAAGATAGTCGCGTGGTGCCAGTAAAAGCCAGACGGGCAGGGTGGCGGCAGCAAATCCGTAAATGATGATGGCGATGGCTAAGAATTTTCCATCGCGGTCAAAAAATACTGAAAGACTGGGATCGTAATGAATTAATTTTCCCCCGTAAACCGCGAGAAGAAATAAAGCTAAGCCAACAAGGCTGGCCTCAATCACGCCACTGGGGCGAATAAAATAGAGATAAATCCCAACGAGCATTGCAATTGGGATAGTCATTAAAACCGTGAAGGAACCCCACGGGCTGTGCATCAAGGCCTTTACAACAACTAAGCCAAGTACCGAAATTAAAATTATAATAATGGCTAAAGTTCCGATCATCGCGGCGTAGCCGGCAACTTTTCCAACTTCATCTTTTATTAATTGTCCGAGAGATTTGCCATCGTGACGCATTGAGGCAAATAAAATCACCATGTCTTGCACGGCTCCGGCAAAAACAGATCCGATCAATATCCATAAGGTTCCTGGTAAATATCCAAATTGAGCGGCAAGAGTTGGGCCAATCAGTGGACCCGGACCGGCAATGGCAGCGAAGTGATGTCCAAATACAATCCATTTATTAGTCGGAACAAAATCTTTACCATCGTTGATACGCATTGCCGGAGTGGTTCTGCGGTCATCGAGATGTAAAATTTTGCTGGCAATCCAAGCACTGTAAAAGCGATAGGCTACAAGCTGGGTGCAAATGCAGGCGGTTAAAAACCACAAAGAGGAAATTTTTTCGCCGCGAATTAAAGCAATTCCTCCAAATGAGGCAGCTCCAATCATTCCAATAAAAATCCAAGTTATTAGCTTTAGAAAATCTTTTTTCATTTTAGTTACAATTTTTTATTTCTTTGCAGATGTTTGGTATTGTAATTTTGATCACGATCAAAAAAATCAGCAATGGCTTCGACGAGTTTTAAACTAACGGGTCAATTTTAAGGGCATCTCTAAAAATTGCCTTTCTCAGTGCTTTTGTCGCAAGCTAAAATTTTTGGAACTCACTTACTGTAGTACGCTCAAGTTCCAAAAATTTTATCTGACAACAAAATTTCTCGAGAAATTCAATTTTTAGAGACGCCCTTAAGCAGTAAAATCAACATTCTCAAAGGTTTCATGGCAGAAAAAAATACTCTTTCCATTCTGGAAACTATCAAGAAAAAAATGCACAAGCTTGATCAGAAAACCGATAAAAGCAGCAAGATTTCTGACCTTAATGATGAATTTGAATATATCTCTTCAACTCCTAAACAAGAGGCTCCACAACCGGTAGCTGAGGTAAAAGCACCCGAACCTGCTGCGGTAGAAGTCGCCGCTCCAACTTCTGTGCTTGAGGATGATTTAGACTTAGATGCTTTGGAAGCATCGGTTCAAGCTTTAGATAAGGCTCCAGTTCAAAGCTCGGCAAGTAATAAGGAGCCTATGGCTCTCGATGATTTTAATCTTGATGATTTAGATTTGGATGATGAGGCTCCGGCTGCACAATCCCCAATCAAAGAAACTGCAGTAATAGAAGATGATCAAGAGGAAGAGGAGTTTTCCGAAGACGATATTGAGGATTATGAGGATGAGGTTGATTTTGACGAAGAAGGTGAACTTGAGGCAATGGCCGAAATAGAAGATAATACTTTGGTTATTGAGAATGAACCAAATGAAGGGTTGGATTGGCTTGGAAATAAAATTGAAGATGAATATCCTGAGGAAGAAGAGGCTAAACATGAGGAACTTGATTTAGAATTCCCAGAAGAAGAGGATGAGCTTAGTCACGATGAGGAAGAGCAAGAAGTTGAAGAAGAACATGAATTTGAAGAAGATCATGATGATCTAAATCTTGACGACTTTGAATTGCCTGAAGAAAATATACCGGCTCCAAAACAGCAGCCGTTAAAAGAAGAACATGCTCACGATGATGATTTTGATTTTGATGATTTAGATTTAGAAGAAGAAGTAAAAGAAGAAAAAAAATTACCTGAGTTTGATATATCTACTCCGGCGCCAAAACGGCAAGAGCACTCAAAAGATATTGAAGATTTTCTAGAGAGAAAGCCTGCCGCAAATAGGAAAGAACAAGAAAAACCGGTATTAAAAGAACCGATTTCGCTAGAAGATGAAATTGATCTTGAATTCGAAAAAGAGATAATGGGGCTTAAGCCGGAAGTTATTCAGAAGCCGCTAAATCAAGAACCTGAGCAAATATTTCAGCAACCGATTTTACAACAACAATCTACCCCGATTCAGAATAATACTGCGCCAATGAATGAGTCAGGCTTGGTAGTAAATCCTGAAAATAGAGGTCCGGCAAAAATAATTTATGATTCAACTTTGCGTCAAACTAGTGACTCAATCAAAAAATTACTTGATGCCAAAAATGTAGTGTCGGGAATTTCTAGTTTTTCACAAGGTTCAGCTTTCGCAGAGCTAGCGATGCAATTGATGGAGCCAAAAATGGAAAAATGGCTGAACGAACATCTGCCTGATTTGGTAGAAAAAATTGTGCGCGAAGAGATTAAGAAGATTATTCCGAAGGAGTAGGGTGAAATAACATTCCACCCGACCCACTGTTCGAGCGGAGTTGAGACCATTTAGAGGTTCCTGCTGCCCACTCTTCAACAAAGGTTGCTGCAACCAAGGAGTCAAACATTAAAATGGTCTCGACTCCGCTCGACCAGCGGGTTGATTGTTTTTTAATTCCCAAACAGCTCTTTCAAACTTTTTTCCAGCTTCTCTATCGCCTCACTTACATGCTCAGAAGTAATAGTTAATGGTGGTAGAAGTCTAATTACATTTTCTCCGGCAGGGATGGTTAACAAACCATTTTCGATTAGTTTTTTTACCACCTCAGTATTCTCAACTTTCTGATTAATCTTCACTCCAAGCATCAGGCCCACTCCACGTATTTCATCAATCGCATGAGGGAATTTTTGCTTTAGATTTTCTAGTTCAGATCTCAATTCGGCGCTGATTTTTTGCACGTGAGGTAAAAAGTCTTTTTCCAACATCACATCCAAAACCGATTCAGCAACAGCCATGGCAAGAGGGTTGCCGCCGTAAGTTGTGCCGTGAACTCCTAGAGTCATACCGCTAGCAGCTTCTTTAGTAGCAAGACAGGCTCCCAGTGGAAAGCCGCCTGCAATTGCTTTAGCAGAGGCAATGATGTCAGGTTTTACGCCGTAATATTCGTGGGCAAAAAGATGTCCGACTCTTCCCATGCCGCACTGCACTTCATCAAAAGCTAGTAACAGATTTTTTTCATCTGCAAGTGCGCGCAACTCTTGAATAAATTTTTTGTCTGAAACTTTAATACCTTCTTCACCTTGAATTGGCTCAATTAAAATACCGGCAGTATTTTCATCAATGGCCTTTCTTACCGCGTCAATATTGCCGAATTCAACATTGTCAAATCCGGGTAAGGCCGGTTCAAAACCTTCGAGATATTTTTTCTTGGCAGCAGCAGAAATAGTGGCAATTGTGCGGCCGTGAAAGGCTCCGGTAAAAGTAATGATGCGATTTTTTTGAGGCTGTCCGTGAGTATAAAAATAGCGGCGAATCATTTTGATTACACATTCTAAGCTTTCAGCACCGGAATTGCAGAAAAAAACGTAATCAGCAAAAGTGGCATTAACTAATTTTTCAGCGTAATGATTTAATTCGTTAACATTATAAATATTGGAAACGTGCCATAATTTCTTGGCCTGAGTGGTAATGGCTTCAACCATTTTTGGGTGGCAATGTCCAAGCGCATTCACAGCAATTCCGGCACCGAAATCGAGATATTTTCTTCCTTCCGAAAAAAGATAAACTCCTTCGCCCCGAGAAAATGCAATGTCGAATCTTTTGTGAACGGGAAGAAGTTTTTGGCTGGAGGTCATTTTAAAATTAAGAATTAGAAATTAAGAATTAAGAATTAGAAGTGTTACAATTCTTAATTCCTAATTCTTAATTCTTAATTCTTTTTTTGTGCTTCTTGATTCCTTTGAAACTAAAGAAAAAATTCTAACCGAATTCTTGAAAATTTGTTCCTTCGATGGATGGAACAATGACGCGCTTAGACAGGCTATTTCTAATTGCGGAATTGAAGAAAAATTTACTGATCTGATTTTTGAAAATGGTTGCTTGGATTTGGCAGAATTTTATGTTGAGGCGCAAAATAAAAAATACGCTGAAAAAATTTTAGAAATTACCGATCTTTCTTCGCAAAAAATCAGAAATAAAATTCGTCTGGCGCTGTACAATCGATTCGAATTGGAAAAAGAAAATAAAATTGCCTTACAAAGATTGATTAATTTTTATTTAAATCCTAAAAATTTTACTTCGTTGGAAATGGGACCAAGGCCGATGATTCAAGGCTTAAAGCTCTGCTACAAAATCGCTGATTCGATATGGATCAGTATTAATGACCAATCAACCGATTTTAATTTTTACACTAAACGGCTCACTCTGGCGAAAATAATTTTGCGGAGCTTGCTAGTTTTTGTAAAAGATGAATCAGAAGGATTGGAAAAAACTAAAAGTTTTATTGATTCTCAAATCGAAAAAGTAATGCAATTTGAGAAGCGTAAAGCACAAGTAAAAAAATTATCAGCCACTGCTTCTAGAGCTATTAAAGACATTGTTCTGGATGAAAGCGGTACGCCAAGATCTCCAAAAGAAATTATTAAAAAATTACCTTTTTTCAGACTCATTAAATTCTAATTTTTAAATAAAAATGTCTTCGAATGTAAATATATTAGATCTCGTTTTTGTTGCTTTTGCTTTCATTTTTTTAGTAACCGCTTTTTTTCGCGGTTTTGTTAAAGAGATTTTTTCTTTATTTAATTGGGTGTTGTCACTCACGCTTTCTTACCTATTGGCGCCTTATGCAACAGATGTAATTGCCACTTATTCTAAGAGTAAATTAGTTGCCGATATTTCAGCGCGAAGCATTATTTTTGTAGTGGTGTTTTTTATCACTGCACTTTCAACCGCTGGGCTTTGCAAAGTGTTGAAAGAAAAAATTCCTAAGGTTTTTGATCGTTCTCTGGGTGTGTTTTATGGGTTAATTAAAACTCTATTAATTTTTGGTTTTATTTGCTCGCTAGCCTTTAACCTTTACGAGTTTTTATTGGGTAAAAAAGTTGAAGCAAATTCTCCGGCTTTGCCGAGATGGTTTGTTGAAGCTAAAAGTCGCAATATTTTGGTAGCTTCTGCTCAGGTGCTTGATCCAACTGTTAAATTATTCTTTAGCGCGATCGTGAAAAATTTTGATTATGCTATTCCGAAGCCAACGGATCTTGATGAAAAAATTAATGAATTAAGCGGTGTCAAAACTGAGGTAATTGACGGTAATGAAGGAGAAGCTAAGTCGCTAAATTCTATAGGAACAGAGCAAATGGGAAAAGCATTGGAAGATTCAGGTTACAATAAAAAAGATATTGAGAAGATGAATCGACTGATTGAGATTATTGGAAAGTAATTACTGCGCGGACTAAACGAAGATGGAACTATATACTTAAGTGGCTATCTCGTCGCGTCATTGCGAGCGCAGCGCGGCAATCCATCTGTCACGCATTAGCAGGAACATGGATTGCCGCGCTGCGCTCGCAAGGACGTGACAAGTTTGTACTGGAAACTTAAGTATATAGTTCCCTCATGAAGACGGGGTCCAGTCCACGCGGTAATATCTCAACAAGAATTACTTAATATTAACAAAAACTTTAAAACTATGTTCAGACTTACAGGAAAAACTGCATTAATTACCGGAGCCACTGGTGGCATTGGAGCCTCTATTGCTAAGACTCTAGCTAAGCAAGGTGCTAAGTTGGTTTTATCTTCAACTAAAGAAGAAAAATTACAGGAGCTTGCCGCTGAAATTGGTGGAGATGTAAAATATATCGCCTGTAATTTATCTGATGCTGCAGCTGTAGATGCCTTATTTGACAAAGCGGAAGAGCTAGCAGGCCAAATTGATATTCTAGTTTGTAACGCTGGAGTCACCAAAGATAATTTAATCTTGCGCATGAAAGATGAAGATTTTGATCAGGTTTTGGATGTGAATCTAAAATCAACTTTCATCCTGAATCGCAACGCTGTTAAAAAAATGATGCGCCGCAAATATGGTCGTATCATTAATATTACTTCAATTGTTGCCGTTACCGGCAATCCGGGGCAGTGCAATTATGTTGCTTCGAAAGCAGCTGTAATCGGAATGACTAAATCATTGGCGCAAGAAGTTGCCAGCCGTGGTATTACCATTAATTGTGTGGCTCCCGGCTTTATTCAAAGTCCGATGACTGATGTTTTAAATGACAATCAAAGAACTGCGATCTTAAACAAAATTCCTACCGGAAAAATGGGCGAATCTTCTGACATTGCTAAAGGCGTGGCCTTTTTAGCTAGTGAAGATGCTTCTTACATTACAGGTCACACTCTGCATGTGAATGGTGGAATGTTCATGAACTAGCTTTTAGCTAATTAAATTCGGATAGATCCTGAACCAAGTTCAGGATGACGATGGGGGAAGTTTTCCAGTTACTGTCATCCTGAACTTGTTTCAGGATCTGTCACAAACTCTCAACTCGAAATATCTCATAAAAAATGCCAACAACTCACAAAACAAAAGTAGCAATCATCGGCTCCGGCCCTGCGGGATTTACAGCCGCAATCTACGCAGCTCGCGCCAATCTTGAGCCATTCATCATTAACGGCATACAACCCGGAGGGCAGTTAACAATTACCACGGATGTCGAAAATTATCCCGGATTTGCTGAATCTATTCAAGGTCCTTGGTTGATGGAGCAAATGGAAGCTCAAGCGGTTCATGTGGGTACAAAAGTTTTTCACGATCACATTAACGAAGTCGATTTTTCTAAACGTCCATTTAAAATGATCGGGGAGTCGGGGGATACTTACGAAGCTGATGCGGTTGTAATTGCGACGGGTGCTCAAGCTAAATGGCTTGGACTTCCATCAGAAAAAAAATTCCAAGGTTTTGGTGTTTCGGGATGCGCAACTTGCGACGGATTTTTCTTTAAGAATAAAGAAGTGATTGTTGTTGGTGGCGGCAATAGCGCGGTGGAAGAAGCTTTATATTTAACTAATCACGCTAAAAAAGTTTACGTAGTCCACAGACGTGACAGCTTTAAATCAGAAAAAATTCTGCAAGATCGTTTATTTAAAAATCCAAAAATTGAAGTGATTTGGAACCACGCTTTGGAAGAAGTGATTGGTGATGAAAACCCTAAAACAGTTACCGCAGCACGTCTTAAAAAC
>CANGQE010000026.1 GCA_947455845.1 Rickettsiales bacterium | reverse complement strand
TGTCCAAATTGGCTTCAATACATTTACCGGCTAAGTAACAAGTTGTGAGACGTGTTTGCATATCAGCGACAGTTTTCATTGTTGCTTCGTCTAGATGTCTTGCAGCCCAAGTTATGGGATCATTAACTGCGCCGGACTCGTATGTTCCTACCAGTCTCTTTAAAAAATTATCCTTAATCTTTTTGAGATTGCTTGGTGGTAAACCATTAAGTTCTAATCCCATTTGATGGCTATCTTTTTCACGAATCGCCAGTTTAAAAGCTTTGTTAACCATATCTTCTTTGGGTGAAGAGCGTCCGAAACATAGGCCGCAATCAACAGCAACTGGTTTAACTTCGGGGGTGATGATTTTATTTATTGCATCAATATTATAGCTTTTGACGGTGATTAAAATATTGCCGTCGCGGTTCAGAATTTCATCTTTTTCGCCCAAAATATAAAGGGCCATTTTTAGATCAATTCTTCCTGATACTAAGGCATCGGCGATAGTAAAACCTTCACGTTGCATCTTATTTCTTAAGTCGCCGGAAAGTTTTAAATATTCGGAAGGAATGTTGGTTTTAGTGCGTAATTCGACATCACCGGTTTTTCCTAAATAAAAAACACTCTCATCCCGATCTTTAGGCTCCATGTAGTTGCCTGCGCGCAGATCACGTAGGCTGAGAGCATTTGGTATAAATTTACTCACAACGTAACAATTGCCTATATCATCTGCGGCTACTTCAGCTTCGGTAAATTGATTAGGACATAAAACTCTGCCGACTTTAGTTGCCAACACTTCCAACACTGATTGTTGTTTTGCTTCTTCAAAAGGGTAGGTAACTACTTGCCCTTCTTCACCAACTCGCGCCTTATTCATTAATTTTACGGCGTAGGTTTGCTTGTTGTAAGTTGCTTTCCAGGCATCGTGAGAAGCTTCGTGAACAGTTTCGCTGCCGAAAGTTTTTTCAGATAAATTTTCTTTGGTGTTAATAGTGAAATCTTTGATATTTAAGATGTCGGCAGAAGGTTGATGTAGGCTTCTGAAGATTATTGAAGTTTCGGGGCGTACAATTCTATTAAGGGCGGTTCTCATATTTTTGCAGTTTTATTAAAATTATTCCGGTTTTCTATTATTCTGAAAACCAAAGTTAAATGATTTTAAAATTAGTGAAATCCCAACATTTGACTTTTATTAGACCTTAACTAGGTTTTCGCCAAAGTTCTCTCCTGCTAAAAATTTCAATTCCAAAATGGCAACATCAAAGCAAGAACAGCTTTACAACGAAATAGTCGAATATTACGGCTATGCTGATCGTTTGATTAGAGCGGTTGAAGATAGCACCCATCAGTTGGCAGCCCAGCAATTTGCTATTGTTGAGGAGGTAACCAATCGCTTAGAAGATTGTGCAGATCAACTAACTACGCAATATATTGAATTTGTTAAAAATGGTGAGTCAGAAAAAATCACCGAATCAGTCAGAACCTCTCTTAACAACATCATGGCGAAAATTGAGGAATGTCGCAATAAAATTTTGATGCTTTATCAAGAAGGTGGCGAAAAAAATAATTCCGTTTTTTAGGTTTAAATGCATAAATTCCAAAATATTCTTAGCCGACTAGCTGGTGACCTTAAGAAAGTTGACCAAATTATTTTAGAATTTGCAGTTGGAAAATCTCCTTTAATTCAAGAGGTTTCACATCATCTCATTTCTTCTGGCGGTAAAAGAATCCGTCCAATTTTACTTATTCTAGCAGCCCAATTATGCGGCACTAAAGATGGAGATAATCATTACAATTTAGCAGCAGCAGTTGAATTAATTCACAGTGCAACTTTGCTTCATGATGATGTGGTTGACACAAGCGAAGTAAGACGTGGCAAAAAAACCGCCAATGCCATTTGGGACAATAAAGCCAGTATTTTAGTTGGTGATTACCTATTTTCGATTGCCTTTCAATTGATGGTTAGAACTAGTAATTTAGCAGTTTTAGATTTGCTGGCCAAAGCTTCTTCGACAATGGCTGATGGTGAAGTGATGCAGCTTGAAAATTCTAGCGATGTGGCTCTCACTCAAGAAAAATACTTAGAAATTATTTTTGGTAAAACTGCGGTGCTTTTTTCAGCAGCTTGCGAATCGGGTGCTTTGATTAATAAGCGTTGCGATGCCGAAATATCAGCCTTGCGAGATTTTGGCAAAAATCTCGGAATAATTTTTCAAATCGTTGATGATGTGTTGGATTACTCTTCGCAAGAGCGAGTCCTAGGTAAAGAGATCGGTAATGATTTTTTTGAAGGAAAGGTGACTCTGCCGATTATTTTGACTTACAAAAAAGCTAGTGACACAGAACAAAAATTTATTTCAGAAATCTTCACAAAAAGGTTGCTTACAGCAGAAAAAAACCAAAATGACTTCGCTGAAATTTTAGCATTGATCGAAAAACACGGCGGACTTGCAGATTCAAAGAGTCTGGCTTCGAACTATCGTCATTTGGCATTGAGCAATCTAGAAATTTTTCCTGATTCATCTTTTAAAAGTGACTTAATTGAAATTCTTGATTACTCGCTAGCAAGAATCTCTTAAATAATTTTTGTGAAATACTTTTTTAATCGCTTCGCTAAATTTGCCATTATCATTGCAATTTACGGTATCTTTTTTTTGGTGGCTCTGCGCCAGTGTGCTAGAGCTCAGGTGTTGGACAGCTCTTTTTATCAATGGAGTGTTTTTGAAATTCAGGAAAACGAGCTTGATTACAAAAAATGTTACATTGTTGCAAGTCCGGTGAAATCAGATTCTGACCACGGCTCCCGTCAAAAAACCTACATAATGATTACCCGCTTTCAACAAGATCGTTCCGAAGAAGTGAGCTTGGTTAGCGGCTTTGAATTTAAGCTAAATAGTGAAGTTTTTGTATTGATTGATGACAAACAATTTAAGCTTACAGCAAAGAAAGATATTGCTTGGGCTAAGACTAAGAGTGAAGATATTGCTTTTATTGAAACCATGCTGAATAGCGGTGTTTTGAAGGTAAGAAGCAATTCTGCGATTGGCACTTACGCGGTTGATGAATATTCGCTGAAGGGGATTACAAGGGCTTATGCAAGGATGCGGGAGATTTGTCGATAAAGTTAACAATTATCAGTTAGCAATTAACATTTGTTGCCAGCCCCCAGCCATCAACTGTTAATCTGTTAATTGCTAACTGATAATTGTTAACTTATCTCAAGATCTATTTTCAAAAAACCACTAATCACCACTTGAATAATTTTTCCAGCTCGTAAAAATTATCTTCGGTGAGAGCGGGCGGTTTTCCTGTTTAAAGAGTCAGATTCGAAAGAAAGCAGCTCAGGGCTTGCAGAATCGGGTCGCTCTCACTTCAGTTAACAGTTAACAATTATCAGTTAACAGTTGGTTGGCTAAAAAACTCCCCACTGTTAACTGATAATTGTTAACTGTTCATTGCTAATTGACCTCATGTCTTCCTACCTAGTTTTAGCCCGCAAATATCGTCCGCAGAATTTTGATGAACTGGTCGGGCAAGAGGTTTTGGTTACTACTCTAAGTAACGCCATTAAAAATAATCGTCTTCATCACGCCTACATTCTAACCGGAATCAGAGGTGTTGGAAAAACCACTACGGCGCGTATTATTGCTAAAACTTTAAATTGTTCCAATAAGTCAGAAGCTTCTGCTATCAATGCTTGCGGGGTTTGTGATAATTGTCGTTTAATTGCCGCTTCCAAGCATCAAGATGTGATTGAAATTGACGCAGCAAGTAGAACCGGTGTTGATGATATCCGTGAAATTATTGATTCTATCGCCTACGCACCTGTTTCCTCCGCTTACAAAATTTACATTATTGATGAAGTCCACATGCTTAGTAACAGTGCTTTTAATGCATTGTTAAAAACTTTGGAAGAGCCGCCCACCCACGTTAAATTTATTTTTGCTACTACAGAAATTAAAAAAGTTCCGATCACAATTTTGTCACGTTGTCAGCGTTTTGATTTGCGCCGTTTGGATGAAAAAGAAATTGAAAGTCATTTGGGAAAAATTCTGGCGCAAGAGGGTTTTGAGGCTGAACAACAAGCCTTGGAACTAATTTCTAAAATGTCTGAAGGTTCGGTGCGCGATTCCTTATCTCTGCTCGATCAAGCTTTGGCTAGCAATAATCACCAGAAATTTTTGTCAGCGCAGTTAGTGGAAAAAATGCTCGGATTAACTGACAAAGTAAAAATCATTGAGCTATTTGAAAATTTTCTTCAAGGCGATTTTGCAGCGGCGCTAAAAAGTTTTAGCGAATTTTATTCTTACTCTTCCGATATTTCTCAGCTAGTTACCGACCTATTGGAAATCACTCACAAAACCACGTCAGTTAAGCTAATACCTAATTATAAATTGGAAGGATATTCCAAATTTCAACAAGATAAAATTTCTGAAATTGCTGCTAAAATTTCACTCAGTTCATTAGTCAGAATATGGCAAATGCTGAGCAAAGGTAATTCTGAAGTTAACTTTTCGACCTCGCCGAAAATGGCATTTGAGATGCTACTAGTTAGAATCTGTCACATTGTAGCTCTGCCAAATTTGCAACAAGTTTTACTTAGTTTAGATGGAACTCAGAATCCTATTGCTCAAAAAAATAGCGAAATTAATGATGACGTTGTGAATGAAATTCTGCGGAATTTCGAAGGAGCTAAAGTTATTTAAAATAGATCCTGAAACAAGTTCAGGATGACAGTGCAGGGAGATTCTAGAGTTACTGTCATCCTGAACTTGTTTCAGGATCTATCCCATTTCTAAATTCTTACTTAAAAATTACTTCTTAATTTCCCATGTCCGAAGAAAGAAAAATTAAAATTTTGTGTGTAGAAGATGAGCAAGATATTCGTGAAAATATTTCCGAAATCTTGCGCGATGAGGGGTTTGAGGTATTTGAGGCTAATAATGGCAAGCAGGGCTTTGAGAGCTTTATGCAAAATAAGCCCGATTTAGTAATCTCTGATATTATGATGCCTGAAGCCGATGGTTATGCGTTGTTACAGATGATTCGTGAGAGTAAAAATGTTCGCAACAATACAGTGCCTTTTATTTTTCTAACTGCTTTAGCTCAGAAGGATAATGTGATTAAGGGAATCGATTTATCGGCGAATGATTATTTGGTGAAGCCGATCGATTTCGATTTGATGATTGCTAAGGTTAAAGAAAAAACCAGCAATTCCCTGAAAGTTCAGGAAGGTCACAATCGCAATATTAAAAATATTAAAAGTCAGGTTTCGATAATTTTACCTACAGAGCTGTTCTCTTATCTTGATTCCATCAGCCAAATTTCATCAATTCTAAAAGAAGAGCCTTACGGTCCACTTCCGCATCGTCGCTACTTAGAAGATTTAGATAAAATTTACATCAACGCCATGAAGTTGCGCAGCTCAATTGCCAATTCTTTGGATGAATCGGTGATTGATCACAAGCTTAATGCCGAAGAAGAAGTCTTTACCATTGGTGGCTTTTTAGACGAGTTTATCGGTGGTTTGAGTGAGAAATTTAGTAGCCGAATTCAGTTTGACCGCCCATTTGAAGAAGATTCTTTACCACGTCTAAAAATTGATCGTTTAATTTTGTTGGATGCTCTAAGAAAAATTTTCGCCGGTCTATTCAAATCTGATCCTGAAGCCATGATAAACGTGGTGGTAATGCTGGATCATCTTGATCAATTGGTAGTCATTTTTTATCTCAAATCGCAGCACCAAAATATTGATTTGAGAGATAACTTAAATGAGTCACAAATTAGTAAAATTTTGGATAAGCAAAGTTGTCGTTTTGATATTGTCGATGCTAAAGAAAACACTGCAATTCTGACAATTCCCGTCCATCGTCTTCTTAAATAAGGCGAATTATTATGATTAAAAAACAAGTTACTAAGCGCGACCTGAGAATATTCGGATTAATCTGGGGATTAATTTTCTCGATTCTTGCCTATAAATTTCCAACATTTGCGGTAATAATATCAATAATTTCAGTTTTCTTTCTATTTAGTGCAATTGCTTATCCTGATGTTTACGAGCGCATAAAATTTTATCAAATATGGATAAAATTTGGCGATTTGATGGGGAAGATTAATGGTTTCATCATTAGCTTTATTTTATTTTACGGAATTTTTGCGCCAATCGGAATTGTTCTAAAAATTTTAAAGAAAGATTTACTTTCTAAGAAGCTAGATCCTGCAGCAAAAAGCTACTTTGTTGATCGCAACATCCAGCCGGGTGACATGAAAAATCAATTTTAATTTTCCAATTAAAGTGCAAAAAAATTTTTTTGAAAAACACTCGAAGCTTGTTTTGCTTGTTATTAACTCGATTTTCATCGCTTTACTAATCTTCGTTTTGAAGTTGGATATTTTTCAAGATACGCCAACCTCCGAAAAATATAGCGTGATTGATCGCGTGAATTATCAAGTGCGCTGCGAGGGTAAGAGGCATATTCGTTTACGAGAAAATAAACCTAATCAAGATACTTTCAGAGTTCCCCCTTACGATCCTTCCCAAAAATATCGAGTTAGAACCGATGCTGATGGTTTTATTGAACCTAGTAAAATTCACGAAAAAGCTGATTTAAATATTTTCTTCATGGGTGGTTCGACTACGGAATGCGAAACTGTCGATGAGTTTAACCGCTTCCCTTATTTGGTTGGTAGAATAATTGAGAAGAAAACCGGTAAAAAAATTAATTCCTACAATGCCGGAAAAAGTGGCAATGATTCGCTACATACAATCAACAATTTGGTTAACAAAGTAGTGCCGTTAAAGCCCGACATTATTGTGCGTATGGATAATATTAACGATCTATCAACCCTACTCTACGAAGCGAGTTACTGGAATAAAAATAAAACCAGATCTCATCTTGGTTGTTTTAGCAAAGATTATTCAAGCTTTAGAAATGCTAGCAATGAGTGGAGTGATTCGCCATTTGTGAATATGATTCTGGATAGTAATCATCAGGCTCTAATTAAGCAGGAGCATCGCAAAGTCTTAAAAATGTTTATCGCAATTGTTCGTGGTATCGGGGCAACTCCCGTGATTATGACTCAAGCCAATAGAATTGAAAATGATCCAAATTTTTCTACTGGTCATGGTGATGCTGAATTTAACCGTGTTTATCGTCAGCTTTATTTAGATTTTCACGCTCTTACTCGCCAAGTTGCTAAGGAAGAAAAAGTATTGCTGATTGACTTGGCTACGAAAGTTAAAGGTAGTGAAGAATTTATTTACGATGCAATTCACTTAAATAATGAAGGTTCAAAATTAGTGGCGGAAATCGTCGCTAAGGAATTGGAAGCGATTGTAAAGAATAAGCGTTAGTTGATAGATCCTGGAACAAGTTCAGGATGACGGGGGAGAGACCGAACTCCACCATCGGCGTCATCCTGAACTTGTTTCAGGATCTATCCAAATCTCAAATCTTAAAAATAATGTCCCTAATCAAAGAACTCTGGTCTTTCCTTAAAGCCAGAAAAAAATTCTGGCTTCTGCCTATTATCGTAATCATGTTGCTGCTTGGATTACTACTCGTTGTGGCTCAAGGCTCAGCAGTTGCTCCATTCATTTACACAATGTTTTAGAAAATCATGTATATTTTAGGCATTTCATCTTTTTTTCATGACTCAGCAGCTTGTTTAATCAAAGGTGAAAAGATCATTGCGGCAGCACAAGAAGAAAGATTTACCCGTAAAAAACATGACGAAGCCTTTCCCACCAATGCTATTCTTTATGTTTTAAATGAAGCAGGAATTACTTTGGATGAAGTGGAATTTATCGGCTTTTTTGAAAAGCCTTTCATCAAGTTTGAGAGGTTGATTGAAACTTATTTAAGCGAAGCACCACGCGGTTTTAAATCATTTTTAACTTCAATGCCGGTTTGGCTAAAGCATAAGCTTTTTTTGAAGGATACTTTGATCAAAGGGTTGTTGGAAGTGCAAGAGATCTTGAAGCCTGCAAAGCAAGTTCAGAGCAACCAAGAGTCTGTTTTTAAAGCATCAATCGAGAAAAAAATCCTATTCTCCGAACACCACCAATCACACGCCGCTAGCTGCTTTTACCCGTCCCCATTTCGCGAATCGGCTATTTTAACAATGGATGGAGTAGGGGAGTGGACTACAACCTCAATTGCTCACGGTGTTGACAATAAAATTACTTTTCTCAAAGAAATCCATTTTCCCCATTCTTTAGGACTGCTTTATTCTGCAATCACTTACTATACTGGCTTCAAAGTAAATTCTGGAGAGTACAAGGTGATGGGTTTGGCGCCTTATGGTGAGCCAAAATATGTCGATTTAATTAAGAAAAATTTAATCGACATCAAAGAAGACGGATCCTTCAAGCTTAACATGGATTACTTCAACTACACAGTTGGACTAACCATGACCAATAAAAAACTCGATCAATTATTTGGTCGTCCTCCGCGTAAATCAGAAACAAGTCTAACTCAATTTGAGATGGATTTAGCGCGCTCGCTGCAAGATGTGACAGAAGAAGTAATGATTAAACTAGCTCGTACTGCTCAAAAAATTACCGGTAGTAAAAACCTAACTTTGGCGGGTGGAGTTGCTTTAAATTGTGTGGGTAATGGCAAAATTTTGCAGGAGAAAATCTTTGAAAATATCTGGATTCAACCTGCTGCCGGAGATGCTGGAGGTGCTCTGGGTGTTGCTCAAACAATTTACTACCAACATTTAAACAATCCGCGTCAATGCTACGAAGGCGGCCAAGATAATATGGGCGGCAGTTATTTAGGTAAAAAATTCAGCAATGAAGAAGTAAAAAATTACCTCGATTCCGTTGGTGCTAAATATCACCAAGTGGCTAGTGCGGATGAGCTTTATGCTTTAACCAGTGAAGCTCTTAAAGAAGAAAAAGTTGTGGGCTGGCATCAAGGTAGAATGGAATTCGGTCCGCGTTCTCTGGGCGCTAGAAGCATTTTGGGCGATGGCCGCAGCACTAAAATGCAATCAATCATGAATTTAAAAATTAAATATCGTGAGAGTTTTAGACCCTTTGCTCCGGCGGTTTTGAGAGAAAAAGTTTCTGACTATTTTAAAATCGATTGTGACAGCCCTTACATGCTTTTAGTGGCTCCCGTCTCGGAGCAAATTACCACTAAAATGACGGGTGATCAAGAATCCTTATTCGGTATTGAAAAGTTAAATATTGCGCGTTCAAAAATTCCGGCAGTTACTCACGTTGATTATTCAGCGCGTATTCAAACTGTTCACGAAAATACCAATCCACGTTTTTACAATTTGATTAAAAGATTCGAAGAGAAAACAGGTTGTGCCGTGCTAATCAACACTTCTTTTAATGTTCGTGGTGAGCCAATTGTTTACTCTCCTGAAGATTCTTACAAATGCTTCATGCGCACCGAAATGGATGTTTTGACCATTGAAGATTTTATTCTTTTCAAAGAAGATCAGCCTAATTTTTCTGACAATCAAAATTGGCAGAAAGTTTATGAGCTGGACTAAATTAACAATTAACAGTTAACAATTAACAGTTACGGTTGAATTCCGGTTCAGAATCACAAATGTTAACTGATAATTGTTAATTGATAAATGCCTCAAAGACACTCACATCGCAGTCCTAAGCGTAATCCGAACAAGAAAAAGATCGACTTGTTTTACAAGGTAACTTTTTTCTTGTTGCTGCTGGTTTTAATAGTGTTGTCTTACTTCGTAATTCTGGTTTCAACCAAGCCAAAATCCATCCCCTTCGTTACTCAAAAAATTGAATCTACTCTCCAAGAAAAATTCGGCCCCGATGTGAGTCTGAGTGACAGCTTAGTTAGCTTCACACGCTACGGTACTCTTAAAGTTACGATTAGTAGTCTAAAGATCCTCTATATCCTTCCTAATACTACTGAAAAACAGGCTTTGGTCATTCCAAAGTTAGAAAGTGAGTTTTCGCTCTTTAATCTTTTAATAGCTCGCTTCCATCCCAGTAAAATTAAAATCATTGATGCCACCATTGTTTTGGATGATTTGCAAAAAATGCAGCAACAATCAAACGAAAATGATGTAGGAAAAGCAAATGGTGTGTCGCCAATAATTCATTTACTGTCCTCAATTCGCACCGGCAAATCTCCCATTGAAAATTTTGAAATTGAAAACGCTAAATTGCTGGTTAAGGGCCAAGAATTTGAAACCACTTTAATTATTAAAAAATCACAAATCAGTACTTCGGTAGCGGGTCAAATTCTACATATTTCAACAATTAATAAAGTCAGTTTTGATGCAGATAAAAGCGATGTTGATTTCAATTCCAGTTGCCAACTTTCTAAAGATGACGGCCTAAAATGTGATTTAGTCTTAGAAAATTTTGTGGCCAATTCCATTGCTGATTTGGATCCAAGTTTAGAGCCTCTAAACAAAATCAATGCGGCGCTCAATGCTACTGCTTCCTTTGTCTTCAAAAATGGTGAGATGGGTAATATTCTTTTTCAAGCTTCAGCACAAAAAGGTGATTTTGAATTTCTGAATTTCTTTAGTAGAAAAATGGATTTTAGCAACTTGTCGGTGAAGGGAGAATATGACAATAAGTTGGGAATTCTAAATCTATCAGAAATCAAGACTGATATTATTGAGCGAGCTTTTGACTATGCTAATATTGTGTCCAAGCCGCATCTGGAAATGTCGCTTTTAATTTCTGACTTAAAAAATCCGCTCAGCAAAAAAATGGATTTTTACATTAGGTTACAAGATGTTCCTAATGCCGAGATGGATAAATTCTGGCCCAGTGCGCTT
>CANGQE010000025.1 GCA_947455845.1 Rickettsiales bacterium | reverse complement strand
TTGTGATTCTTATTTTTTTGACACGCAGTGCAACTCGTTCTATTAAAAACAAATTTACGAGTAAAGGTAAGCGTACCTAGATGTACGTGCGTTTCAAAAAAATAAGAATTGCGAAAAGTTCGACGAAAAGTTTGATTTGCGACAGTGCCACTATACCTAAACTCTTAAAAATTATAGACTTCTTGAGATCAAAAAATAACTTCCCCACTTTCATTAATTTTCTAAACAAAACCAACATCAATCATGCCAATCGAAATTCTCATGCCCGCTCTTTCGCCAACAATGAAAGAAGGCAATCTTGCTAAATGGGTTAAAAAAGAAGGTGACAGAATCAAGGCGGGTGAAGTAATCGCCGAGATCGAAACTGACAAAGCCACAATGGAAGTAGAGGCAGTTGATGAAGGTACTTTAGGAAAAATTTTAGTTGCTGAAGGCACTGAAAATGTTGCGGTAAATTCTTGCATCGCTTTGATTTTAGAAGATGGTGAAGATAAGAAAGCGCTTGATAGTTACGCTTCAGCGCCAACTGCTGGTGCAGCTCCGGCAGTAGTAGAAACAAAAGCAGCTCCAACCGCTCCACAGATCCAAAAACAAGTTCAGGATGATGTGAAAGTTGTTCACAGTGGTCACGTTAAAGCCAGTCCACTTGCAAAAAGAATTGCCAAAGATGAAGGGGTTGTTCTTTCTCAAGTTAACGGCACCGGCCCACATGGTCGCGTTATTAAAGAAGATATTTTAGAATTTTTAACTAGTGGCGGCAACAAAGCCGGCGCTGTTCGTCGTAATGCTCAAGAATTTCGCGCGGTTAAAAATAACAACATCCGCAAAGTCATCGCTAAAAGACTTTTGGAATCGAAACAAAATGTTCCGCATTTTTATCTTTCTTGCGAGCTTAAAATTGACCGTCTGCAAGAATTACGCGCCGCTTTAAATGAAGCTGCCGAACAGGATGCCAACGGTAATCCCGCCTACAAAATTTCCGTTAATGATTTAATCATTAAAGCCACCGCAATGGCACTAAAAAAAGTTCCTGAAGCCAACTCTTCTTGGACTGACGAAGCAGTTTTGATTTACAATAACGTTGATATTTCAGTTGCCGTAGCAATTGACGGCGGACTAATTACGCCAATCGTTAAAAACGCTGACCAAAAAACTATTCCAGCCATTTCAATTGAAATGAAGCAATTGGCTAAAAAAGCCAAAGAAGGCAAATTACAACCAGAAGAATTCCAAGGCGGATCTTTCAGCATTTCTAACTTAGGAATGTTTGGAATTGATAATTTCTCAGCAATCGTCAACCCACCGCAAAGCTGTATTTTAGCTGTAGCTCGCGCCGTAGAAAAACCCGTCGTTGAACACGGTCAAATTAAAATAGCCCACATGATGAATGTAACTTTATCTTCGGATCACCGTTCAGTTGATGGTGCGGTTGGTGCAGAGTTTTTAAAAGCATTGCGTCGTTACATTGAGCATCCGATTTTGATGGTGGTTTAGTTTAAATCAAATCAAGAAAATCATTGCTTTAAAGAAAACCCAATTTATTTTGCCGCTCTTCTTTTTGTATTATATATAGCCTCGAACCTTGTGGCTCTAGTCAAAATCAACTTACTTAAAACTAAATTTATGGTTAAAACAATTGAATTAGTCGTCGTTGCAACTTTGTTAATTTTTGCCTTTTTCGCCGGCGTAAAATATTCAGACTCCGTAAAAAATCACGCTAGCTGGCTTTTTGAAACCAAAGAAGAAGAGGTTGAATTGCCTGATCTTTCTAACGAAACCACTACCGAAACTACCGTTACCGTTGATGGAACTACCGAAACCACTGAAACTGCAGCTCCAAACCAAGCCGCTGTTCCACAAGATTCAGCACCAATGGACAATCTAGATAATAACCCACAACCACAAGCAGCACCAGCTCGTCATTAGTCTAACTAAAGTCGTCACCACGTCAGCTTAGTTGTAAAACCCAAACTTCAAAATGCGTCGTCACCACGTCGTCATCTTGCTTTCCATTTGTTCTGTTGTGCTTTTTCCCAAGAGGGTTCTAGCAATTGACAGCGAATCCAACCGAGAAGCAATTGTCGCCCCCCGAGCCAAAAAATTCTACAAATCCAGCAGCGCTAAACAATATTTGTCCTTTGGCGGCAATTACGTTTCCGATTACAATTCCCGCTACTACCAGCTGACCTCGCGCTATCTTTACCAAAGCCAACACTTTGTTAATGAGGCCAATTTTAAAAAAGAAAATGATTACGCTGATGGCGGCAGCGGTAAAAATAAGCGTTACGACATTAAAACATCTGAGCTCTACGACTTTTCTTTTTCTAGCAAAGCCCGCTTCACTGACAGCCAAAATTACGGCGTCTTTTTTCACCGCACAATTTACGACAAACTCTCTAAATTTTATTACGATTTACACACCGCAGCAGGCGTTGGGCGCATCTTCTTCAAAGATAAAATCGAGCTTGATATCAGCCTTGGCTACCAAGATGTCAAAGCCTACGGCAACCAAATTGACGTAATTCCTTCTATTAGAACTAATTTTAAACTTGGCCGCAACATCACTTTTATCCAACGCGGTTACTGGTTCTTCGACCATGAAAGTGTCGACAATGAATTAAAATCCAGCTTAGTTTACCGCCTAAGCGACCGCATTTCTTTTGAACTACGCCACACTTTTGAAAAAAGACGCTACGAGGCAGATGATGATGGAGAGGTGACCAATCAGATTGGGAGGAGTTTGACGTTTGGGATGATCTTTGACTTACAATGAGTAAAATCGCTGAAGCGATTTTAGGGAGGGTTGTCAATCCGCCATTTAAATGCTGTGGGAAAGCCCTCTTTGAAAAAGAGGGTGGATGGCCACCGCAGGTGGACAGACGGGTGATTTGCCCGTCACTTACTCATTTTAAATCACCCTTCCGCCCACCTTTGCCAAGGCTACGGTGGGCTCCCTCCCTCTTTTGCAAAGAGGGCTTTCTACCGAATTAGCTCTGAGTGTTAATTTTCTTATTTTCTTCGTTCAATCTCTTAATCTCTTCTGCTGCTTCTTCTGCTGTTAAGTCGGGCCTCACATCTTTTACATTAGGCACCCGATGCTCATTGCCGTAAATATCCACAATCACCGTCATTTCTTCTTCCAACTTTGATTTTTCCTCAGCAATTCCGCGATTAATTTCGTGTTTCAAATCATCCAACCCGAGCTCACTTTCCATGTCTTTCAAAGATTGTTTCAAATCTTTAATCAAGCGCTTGCCGCGATAAAAAATCTTACCCACAAAATGAGCAATTTCCGGCAAATCTTGAGGCTTGATAAAAATCAAAGCCACGATCAAAACAATAATTAATTCTGCAAAAGAAAAGCCGAACATTTAACAATTAACATTTAACAATTAACAGTTGGAGCGCTGGTTAGCAACTAACCTCAACTGTTAATTGTTAATTGCTAATTGTTAACTATCCCCTAGCCGAAACGGCCAGTTATGTAATCCTGCGTTTGCTGGTTTTTTGGGTTGGTGAAAATTTTGTCAGTAGTGTCGTATTCAACAATTTTTCCCATGTTAAAAAAGGCCGTCATGCTAGAAACGCGGGCGGCTTGTTGCATTGAGTGGGTAACAATAATAATGGTGAATTTGTCGGTGAGGTCGTCGATTAATTCTTCGATTTTGGCGGTAGCGATTGGATCTAAGGCCGAGCACGGTTCGTCCATTAAAATTACTTCCGGCTCAACGGCAATTGTACGCGCGATGCAAAGACGCTGTTGCTGTCCACCCGAAAGTGCAGTAGCTTGGTCGTTGAGGCGGTCTTTAACTTCATTCCACAATCCGGCCTTGGTTAAACTTTTTTCAACGATTTCATCAAGCTCTTTTTTATTTTGAAAAAGCCCGTGAATTCTTGGACCGTAGGCAACGTTTTCGTAAATTGATTTTGGAAAAGGATTAGGCTTTTGAAACACCATCCCCACTGAAGCGCGCAGCAAAACTAAATCTAAATTTTCACGGTAAATATTTTCACCATCCAACATTATTTCACCGTCGATTTTACATCCTAAAATGGTGTCATTCATGCGGTTGATGCAACGCAGGAAGGAAGATTTTCCACATCCTGAAGGGCCGATTAAAGCTGTTACGCTGTGTTCTTTAAAATCCAAGTTAATGTCAAATAAAGCTTGTTTTTGGCCGTAGAATAAATTGATATTTTTCGCCGAGATTTTGCTGCTCATGATTGGTTTGGTAGAGGTTTTTGCCGGACAAGATTGTAAGGGTCTAGAACTCCCCCCAAATTATTTTTCTATTTCTAAATTAACAGATGAGATTCAAAAAATTCATTCCCCATTCGCTTTACGGAAGATTTTTGCTGATCATTTCAGTCTCAACTTTAGTCGTACAATTAGTTTCAATTTACGTTTTCTACTACACTCACCTTGACGTCGTCAGTAAACACATGGCGCGCAGTGTGATTGAAGAAATGGTGTTTGTGCAAAAATCAATTGATAAACCCGATTACAAAAATCTTTTACAAGATCTCTCAGAAAATACCGGATTGAGATTTTCCTTCGAAGAAAGACGGCGCTTAAAAAAGAAAAAAATCGGCGACAGTGATTGGAGAAGAAATAAAATTTACAAATATTTAAATCCCCTGATTGATCCTTACAACCGCTTCAAATCTGAATTAGACAACCACAATCTCAAGCCTTACGAAATTTACGAAAGTCGCGACGACGATTTTATCATTGTTAAGGTTCAAACTAAACAGGGCTTACTTTCCTTCTACGTTCCCGTCAAAAGGATCGCCAGCTCCAGCGCTTACGTCTTCACCTTTTGGATGGTTTTAAGTGCCATCATTACCTCAATAATTTCGGTGATTTTTTTGCGCAATCAAGTGCGCTCAATTCGCGAATTAAGCGTAGTCGCCGAAAAATTCGGACGCGGTCAAGATTCCCCGAATCCCTCACCGGCCGGCTCTCAAGAAATTCGTTCTTTGACTATTTCTTTTATTAAAATGAAAGAACGGGTAATGCGCCAAATTTCTCAACGAACTGACATGCTTTCCGCAGTGTCTCACGATCTTCGCACCCCTTTAACCCGCATGAAATTGCAATTGGAAATGATGCCGCAATCAGAAGAAATTATCGATTTAAAAAGTGACCTTTCCGACATGGAAAAGCTGGTGAATGAATATTTAGATTTTGCCCGCCTCGATGAAAAAGAAAAAAATAGCGACGTTAAAATCCGTGAATTTTTGCAGGAAAAAATCATCCATTACTACGCTAAAATGAATAAGCAGATCGCTAATTTTATTGATCTGGAAGATGAGTTGGTAATTTCAATTAAAAAACTTTCGCTTAAACGCGCCTTAATAAATTTAGTCGACAACGCCTTTAATTACGGTAATGAAGTTAGTATTTTGGCTGCCGTATCCAGTAGCAATCTAATGATTACGATTGACGACAACGGCCCCGGAATTCCTAAAGATGAGCGCAACAACGTATTTAAACCATTTTACCGCATTGACAATTCGCGCAACCTCGATAAAAAAGTGCCTCAAGGTCTTTCTGGGGGCGGCTCCGGACTTGGTTTAGCAATTGCAATGGATGCCATTACTTCTCACGGCGGCCGCATCAAACTTTCCGATTCTCATCTTGGCGGTTTACGCGTTACAATTTTTATTCCGGTTTAAGAGTTGGCAAAACCACCTCTCAATAATTTTCCAACTAACACCTCCCGAACATGAAACGTATTCTGGTCACCGGCGGCGCCGGATTTCTCGGTTCTTTTTTGTGCGAAAAACTTCTAGACACAGGCAATGAAGTAATCGCCTTAGATAACTATTTCTGCGGCAGCAAAAAAAATATTGAGCATCTTGTTGGTAATCCCAATTTCGAAGCAATCCGTCACGACATCACCCAGCCAATTCATTTGGAAGTTGACGAAATCTACAATTTCGCCTGCCCCGCCTCTCCCGTTCACTACCAACACAATCCCGTCCACACTACCAAAACTTGCGTAATGGGCGCGATCAACATGTTGGAATTGGCGCGTAATGTGAATGCAAAAATTATCCAAGCTTCCACTTCCGAAGTTTACGGTGATCCTCTAGTTCACCCCCAAAGAGAAGATTATTTCGGCAACGTTAACACCACGGGAATTCGCTCTTGCTACGACGAAGGCAAGCGCGTTGCCGAAACTTTATTTTTCGATTACTACCGCCAATACAATGTTGAAATTAAAGTAATTCGCATCTTCAACACCTACGGCCCGCGCATGTCGGTTAATGACGGACGAGTTGTTTCCAACTTCATCGTGCAAGCTTTAAATGGCGAAGACATTACAGTTTACGGTCTCGGCGATCAAACCCGCTCTTTCTGCTACGTTGACGATTTAGTAGAAGGAATTGTTAATTTTATGAATGCTGACAAGAATGAAATGGGGCCAATTAACTTAGGCAATCCCGGAGAATTCACGATTTTAGAATTGGCCCAAAAAGTTCTGCAATTGACGGGCTCTAAATCCAAAATTATTTTTAAAGACTTGCCCCAAAACGATCCGATGCAGCGCAAACCTGTAATCGAAAAGGCCGAAAAATTAATTAATTTTGCTCCGAAAATTAATCTCGAAGCCGGATTAGAAAAGACCATTCATTACTTCAAACAGGTTTTAAACAAAGCATGAGCAGCATTTTTTCCGTACAAAAATTACGCAATGTTTTCGTGACTAATAATTGCGTAATCATTGACAAAGGCACTGTGGTTAAGGCTTCTTGCGTTGGCGAAGAATATTACAAAAAATATTTAAAACCAAAATTCCGCCTAAAATATTTTTTTCCGATTCTTTCCTGCTCCAAAAAATCTTACATTTTAGCAACTGACGAATGGTCGAAAAACTACTGCCATTGGTTTTGGGAAGCTTTAACAAAAGTAATAATTCTAAAAAAAGAAACTCCTGACGCAATTTTGGTTTTACCAAAATCTTACTTAAAAATAGATTTTGTTACCAAGTCACTTGCCGCCTTCGGATTTACAACTAAAAACATCAAAACCATTCCTAAAAAATCGCAATTGTGGGTTACAAATCTAAGCTTCATTCCCTGCATCAATATTGGCACGCCAAATTACTACGATTTTTTAAAATTTTCTGAGATCGGTCAGGCTTTGGTTGCACACTACCAAGATCAATTCAAAACCAACTTCGGTGAAAGAATTTACATTAGCCGCTCTAATCCTGAAAAAGATGTTGGGCGCAAGGTTCAAAATGAATCTGAGTTAGTTAAGATGCTTGCTCGCCACGGCTTCAAAACGATCTACATGGAAAAATTTTCTTTTCTTGAACAAATTTCAATTGCCAATTCTGCCAGATTTATTGTCGCTTCTCACGGAGCCGGAATTACCAATGTAATGTTTGCTAAAAAAAATTCTCACCTGCTAGAATTATCCAATATTAATTGGGGCAAAACATGTTTCGCTCAAATGTGCGAAAGAATAAATAGCACTTACCACCGCTTTGATTGTGAAGAAATTTCCTCTGACAAAAATATGGAGATGAGAAACATCAATGTTGACGTAGAGAATCTCGAAGAAAATTTAATTAAAATTTTGCGTTAAAATGAAAATTACCATTATTGGAAGCGGTTACGTCGGACTAGTTTCGGGCATTTGTTTTGCCAAAATCGGACACGAAATTGTCTGTGTTGACAAAGACCAATCTAAAATCGCCAAATTAAATTCAGGCCTAATTCCAATTTTTGAACCCGGATTAGAAGAGCTTTTAAGCGAAGCCGTTGCTGCTAAGAAAATATCTTTTACCACTAGTTTAAAAGAAGGTTTGGAAGGCTCCAGCGTAGTATTTATTGCCGTTGGCACTCCCCAAGATGAAGATGGCAGCGCCGACCTTACTTACGTTTTAGCGGCCGCCAAAGAAATTGCCGAATTGTCAAATTCCTACAAATTAATAATTACCAAATCCACCGTTCCTGCCGGTACGGGCGCTAAAGTTAAAAAACTGGTCAGCGCCACTAATCCTAATCTTGAATTTGCCGTTGCTTCTAATCCCGAATTCCTGCGCGAGGGCGCTGCCATTGAAGATTTTATGTATCCAGACCGCATTGTGGTTGGCGTTGAAGATCAAAAATCACACCAAATATTCGCCGAAATTTACGCTAAATTTGCCCCTGAAAAATTAATCGCCACCGACATTATTACCGCCGAACTAATCAAATACGCCGCCAATTCATTTCTAGCGACCAAGATCGCTTTCATTAATGAAATTGCCGATCTTTGCGAAACTGTCGGCGGTGACATTAAAAAACTTTCTTTCGCAATTGGACTTGATTCACGCATTGGCGAAAAGTTTTTAAATCCCGGTCCCGGTTTTGGTGGATCTTGTTTTCCTAAAGACATTTTGGCGATTTTAAACGTAGCCAAAGAAAATAAAGTTGATCTCTCAGTAATTGACTCGGTAATCACCTCCAACAGCCAGCGCAAAATTAAAATGGCCGAAAAAATTGTCGCTGCTTTAGGCGGTGAAATTTCTGGCAAAAAAATTGCCCTTTTAGGACTAGCCTTCAAAGCCAATACTGACGACATTCGCTACTCTCCGGCAATCGTAATCGCCAAAGAATTAGCCAAAAATGGCGCCGAAATTTGCGCCACTGATCCTGAAGCAATTGAAAATTCTAAACGTGAATTAGCCGAGTTTAAAAATATTAAATTTGCTTCTGATGCTTACGAAGCCGCTCAGAATGCCGATTTAATCGTAATTGCCACCGAATGGAAAAATTACCGCGAGTTAGATTTTTCTAAAATCAAAACCAAAAAAATTGTCGATTTACGCAATTTGTTCGACGCCGAAGAAATGAAAAATTTAGGCTTTGAATATTTTTACGTCGGACAGAAAAGTTAAGCTTTTGAATTCTAAAATAGATCCTGAAACAAGTTCAGGATGACGGAGAAGGGAGGGAAATGTTAGTATCCACTAAACACCCCCACACATTGTCATCCTGAACTTGTTTCAGGATCTATTCCCGCCCTCGTAGCTCAGGGGATAGAGCATTGGTTTCCTAAACCATGTGCGCATGTTCGAGTCATGCCGAGGGCACCAACAATTATCCAAAAATGATCAAAATCGGAAACATCCAACTCCAAGACAACGTAATCCTCGCCCCAATGTCGGGCGTAACCGATTTGCCTTTTCGTCGTTTAGTTAAAAGCTTCGGCGCTTCGCTTGTTGTTTCCGAAATGATTGCTTCTCGCGCAATGATTTTGCAAACCCGCGAATCAATCAAAAAATGTCAGAAAGACGACGCCCACTACCCAATGTCAGTTCAGCTCGCCGGTTGCGAACCCGAAATAATGGCGGAAGCCGCCCGCCTCAATGTCGATCTCGGCGCTGACATTATTGACATTAACTTCGGCTGCCCTGTGAAAAAAGTTGTCAACAGCTTCGCCGGCAGTGCTTTAATGAAAGACGAAGATCTTGCCACTCGAATAATGGAAGCAGTGGTTAAAGCCGTCAAAATTCCCGTCACAATGAAAATGCGTTTAGGCTGGAATTACGAAAATCTAAACTCACCCAGCCTCGCCAAAAAAGCCGAAGATGTTGGCATTCAATTGCTCACCGTCCACGGCCGCACCCGCTGCCAAATGTACAATGGCAACGCCAATTGGGGATTAATTTCCAAAGTTAAAGAGGCCGTCAAAATTCCCGTAATTGCCAATGGCGACATTAAAAATTACAGCGACGCCAAAAGCGCTTTGGAACTTTCCAAAGCCGACGGCGTAATGATTGGGCGTGCCGCCTACGGTCGCCCTTGGTTAATCAACCAAATTAGCTGCGAGTTAAAAGGCCAAAAAGTTGCCGAAGCTCCCGCAATTGAAGAACAAATGAAAATTGTCTTAAACCATTTCGAAGAAATGATTGAGCATTACGGCGAAATGGTTGCCATTCCTTTGGCCCGCAAACACATTGGCTGGTACAGTGGTGGCCTGAGAAATTCTTCCGAATTCCGTGCTAAAATTAATGTGACTAATGGCGCCGAAAATGTTCGCGCCGAGATTGAAAAATTTTACAGCGCTCAAAGCCAACTAATGCAAAATGAAAATCTACCTCTCACAACTTAACCCTACCGTCGGCGATCTTAATGGAAATTGCGCCAAAATTCTAAGCGAGTTTAAAGCCGCTAACGACGCGGGCTGCGATCTTGCTGTCTTTCCCGAAATGGCAATTTGTGGCTACCCTTGCGAAGATTTGTGGCACAAACCCCATTTTATTTCTGCCGTCAAAAATAAGATTTTTGAAATTTTGGAGGCTTCGAGAAATTTTAAATGCGCCATTTTATTAGGCTCTCCCAGCACCAGCATTAACCGCGCTAAAAAAGAAGTAACTCACAATTCAGCCTTTCTAATTGAAGAAGGCGAAGTCAAAAAAATAATTAACAAAAAAACTTTACCAAATTTCAGCGTCTTTGACGAGCAGCGTTACTTTGAAAGTTCTAGCACTTTGTCAGTAATTGAATTTCGCGGCTTAACTTTGGCAATTTTAATTTGCGAAGATTTGTGGGATTCTAAAAATCTTTTCCTTTTAAACGAACAAGTTGTGGACGCGGTGGTTACAATTAACGCCTCACCTTATTCGACCCAAAAAACCGCAGCGCGCCACAAGGTTGCCGAAAATTTTGCCAAAACTTTGGGCAAACCCGTAATTTACGTAAATCAAGTTGGCGGGCAGGATTCGCTGGTGTTTGACGGTAGTTCTTTTGTGTTGGACGGAGAGGGGGAAAGCGTTTTGCGTTTGAAAGAATTTGAAGAAGATTACGGAATTGTTGAGTTCGAGAAGTCTGGACCCCGTCGTG
>CANGQE010000024.1 GCA_947455845.1 Rickettsiales bacterium | reverse complement strand
TAGCCTTTCACCCCTAGCCACAGCTCATCGCGTAATTTTGCAACATTAATGCGTTCGGTCCTCCAGTAAGTGTTACCTTACCTTCAACCTGGCCATGGCTAGATCATCTAGTTTCGGGTCTAATTCGCTGCACTAAATCGCCCTGTTAGGACTCGCTTTCGCTACGCCTACACCTAACGGCTTAAGCTCGCACAACAAAATTAACTCGCCGACCCATTATACAAAAGGTACGCTATCACTCCCTAATGGAGCTCTAACTGCTTGTAGGCATTCGATTTCAGTGTCTATTTCACTCCCCTTATCGGGGTTCTTTTCACCTTTCCCTCACGGTACTTGTTCACTATCGGTCGTAGAAGAGTACTTAGGCTTGGATGAACTGGTCCACCCATGTTCAGACAGGATTTCACGTGTCCCGCCCTACTCGAGCCTGAAAATTTGTCATTGTTCATACGGGACTATCACCCTCTATGGTTAACCTTTCCAGGTTATTCTAATTAACAAATTCTCAGGACTGGCCTGGTCCGCGTTCGCTCGTCACTACTAACGGAGTCTCTGTTGATGTCCTTTCCTCCAGCTACTTAGATATTTCAGTTCGCTGGGTTTCGCTTCCATAACCTATGAATTCAGTTACAGATACTCTCTAAAAGAGAGTGGGTTTCCCCATTCAGAAATCCTCGGATCAAAGCTTATTGGCAGCTACCCGAGGCTTATCGCAGCCTGTCACGTCTTTCATCGCCTTTCTACGCCAAGGCATCCATCAAATGCCCTTATTTTGCTTATATTTCAAAGCTATGTGCAGAATAAATCTGCACTTTAAATGCTGAAGGTTTGCACCTCCGCCTTCTGCGCAAGCACAGAAGATCCTTCTAACCTTTATAGAAGGAAACATTCGCCTGATCAAAAATATTAAGGTTTTTATCTTGAGATAAATTAAATTTCGCTAAATTTGCACAAGCATTACTGCTACGCGCTAATTTGCGGTATTCTCTAGTTATCAATTATTTACGATGTAAAAACAACCGACTTCCACAAAAAAAGAGAAAAAAATCAAAGTCCCAAAAACATTTCTGTTAGTGAGTTTTTTGATTTTAATCTAATTCTATTATCAGCTTTGCGCTGTAAGAAGTCTTGCCAACTGATGTCATCTGGATCGTCATTTTTCGTGACATCGAGAAGTCAGGTGGGCAATCATTAAAGCCAATCCTTTTTAATATGTCAATAGCATATATTAAAATAATTAAAGACCTGCGAAATCAATAAAATCAAATATCCACGCCATTATTCCAAAAAAGTTCTAAAAATAATTCAAAAATAATTTGGGAGTTTTTGGCAATATTTACATTAAATTTGGTTTTTGTTTATATCCCCCATGGGGTATAAACAAAAAAATTTCAGATATTACATTATTGTTTATTTGCGAGGAAATAGACACAATGGATCAAGTGTGAACGAATTATAGATGAATGATCTGTATATAGATTCTGAAATAAATTCCTGATGAAAGTGAAAATTTTTATTGATACTCCACATCTCACTATTCTTACTCACTCCACTTTAACATCCTGACATTGCTTCAGGATCTATCGTGAATACCAATACCAAATATTATACCGGAAAGAAATTCATCTTCGCGATTTTTAACCTCCGCCTAAAAATCTTATTAATAATAGCTGCATTAAAACTTCTTACTTTAACCCCAAAACAAACTTCTCCTAAATTCACTTCTTAAAAAACGCGCAATAAAAAACCGCTCTGACTTATAAAAGTCAGAGCGGTTTTTAAATTTTCTAATTCCCAACTAATTAGGAACTTTATTCAGAAGCAGCTTCTTTTTTCTTTCTTTCTTTTTTTGGTTTCTCCGCAGAAACTTCTAAAACTTCAGATGAAACTTCTTCTTCTGTTTTTTCTGACGACTTATCAGCAGCTTTCTTTTCTGCTTTCAAAAGTGCAGCGATTTCTGATTCACTTCTGCTGACAATTAAACGTACATCGAAACTAACTTCTGAGTGCGGAGTAAGTTTGATTGAATAAATGCCAATTTCTTTAATTGGTTTTTTCAAGAAGATGTCGGTACGTGAAATAAATTTTCCACCAACAATCTCATTAATTTTTGTAGCGATTATTGCTGAATTAACAGAACCATAAAGTCTTCCATCATCAGAAGCATTTTCGATGATGATTACATCTTTACCGGCAATCTTATCTTTAACGCTAGAAGCGCCTTCAAGATTTTTTTGATTTTGTTGTTCGAATTCATCTTTCTTGGATTCGAAGATTTTGTAGTTATTAACAGTAAAGCAAATTGCTTTCTTGTTCGGAATTAAAAAGTTTTTGGCATAGCCGTTTTTTACTTCAACTACTTCGCCAATTTTACCTAAATTGGAAACGGCGGAGATTAAGATGATTTTCATGATCTTGGTTTAAATTAATTTGTTACTACTTCTTTTGTAATCGGAGAAATCAAAGCTAAGTGACGCGCTTTTTTAATTGCGTTAGCCAAAGCTTTTTGTTTTTTTACAACAACATTAGTAACTCTGCTTGGAATAATTTTGCCTCTTTCAGAAAGAAACTTATTCAACAATTTCAAGTTTGTATAATTGATTTCCGCAAGAGGAATATCGCGAAGTGGGCAAGATTTTTTCTTTCTGATAAAAACGCTTTGGTTAACCAAAGAGATTTTAATGTATCCCTCTTCAGTTTGACCGCCGGTATTATTAGCGTTGTTATTGTTAGTGTATTTATTTTTATTAGCAGTTCTAGCAACCATTTTACTCCTTAAACTTCAAATTGAACTTGATCTAGAACCAAATCAGTTTTGCTTGGTTCTTTCTTAGCTGGCACTTTGCCAACCTTGTAATCTTTCGCAGTAACAGACGCAAATAAAGGTGACTCTTCTTGATGAGCCTCAACTTTAAAAATTGTACTTCTGATAATGTCTTCGTTAAAGCCCATTACACGCTTTAATTCTGCAACAGCTTCGTATTCTGAATCAATATTTAGCAAAATATAATGCCCGCGAGAATTCTTTTTTACCTTGTAAGCAAGGGTTCTTAGTCCCCAATATTCTTTAGAAACAATCTTGCCATTACCATCGGTAATAATTTTGGAAAGCTTAGAAGCTAGAGCGTCCACGTCATCCGCGATCAAATCTTGTCTAGCGATAAAAACGGTCTCGTAAAGAGGCATAAGTAAATGTATTGAAGTTAATTGCTTGTCTTATCAGAGGTTGATAGCTGGTATAAACCATAGTATAAAACCATTGGGGCGGCGCAAATTATTAACCGAGATTTTAATTGCAAGATAAAGTTATCAATTAACAGTTATCAATTAACAATTAGCAGTTTGGCAGTAATTGCCGATCGACGTTAACTGTTAATTGTTAATTGATAACTGTTAATTTTATGCAAATTCTAAACCGCAAAGCCCATTTCAATTACGCCATCGAAGATGAGATCGAAGCCGGTATCATGCTGCTTGGTAGCGAAGTAAAATCTGTTCGGGAAGGTAAAGCTAATATTAGCGAATCTTACGTCGCCGAAATTAACGGCGAACTTTTCTTAACCAATTGCAATATTAGCGAATATAAAGGTGCTAATAAATTTAATCACGCACCAAAAAGACCAAGAAAACTTTTGTTGCATAAAAAGCAGCTCGAAAGAATCATCGGCAAGATGAATGTAAAAGGCTATTCCGCAATGGCACTTAAAATTTTCTTCAACCAAAAGAATTTCGCCAAAGTTGTCATCGGCATCGGTCGTGGTAAAAAACTTTATGACAAACGCGAATCGATTAAAAAACGCGATGAAAACCGCAGAAATTTGCGCGGAGAAGAATAAAGTTAACAATTAACAATTAACAGTTTTGATTAACTGATAACTGCTAATTGTTAACTGATTAAATGCCAAAATGAACTTACAAACCCTAAACCTACCCCTCTCCTCTCTCAAGCGCCTTGGGCCCACTCTCACAACTTTTCTTACTCGTCTTGTCGGACAAAATAAAATCTTTGATTTGCTTTTGCACAAGCCGCTTCGGGTTGAAAAAATTTTAATTTGTCCACGACTTTTTGAAACGGCCAATGACTCGCTGGTGATTATTAAAGCCAAGGTTGAAACTCACGTCAAACCGGCGACGGCTCGTCAACCTTTTAAGGTAATCTGCTACACTCCGAGCGGATACGTCACTTTGGTGTTTTTTAAAATATTTCCTAGCCAAGTTGCTAAAATGCCGATTGGTCAGGAGATTGCTATTTTAGGGCATTTGCAGCGGTTAGCGGGTGAGAATAAAATTGTTCATCCGCAAGAAATTCTACCTGCTGATCAGATTGCTAGCTTGCCGCAGATTAATGTGATTTATCCACTCGGAGCAGCGATTTCGCAAAAGTTTTTAAGACAAAAAATTTGTGAAGTTTTGGAAAAAATTGATGACAAGAATGAGGAGTGGATTGATTTAAATTTATTGGAGCAGCAAAGATGGCCAAGTTTTTCTGAAGCATTGCGGCAATTACATTATTACACTCCAGCCTCCTTTGAAAAAGGAGGTGGCCTTACCGTAGGCAAGGTCGGAGGATTTAAAAAAGACCCAGAGAATACTCAAGAAATCACCCGTAATCACCCTTCGGGTGATGCCACCCTCTTTTTCAAAGAGGGCTTGGCGCGAAAACGTCTCGCTTACGATGAACTTTTAGCTTGGCAAATCGCAATTCTACTTACAAAAACCCAATCCGATAAAAGAAAAAATTTTATCCAACCGCAGAAAAATTTAGCAGAAAAATTTCTCGCTACTTTACCGTTCCAACTTACCGGCGCCCAGCTCAAATCAATCAAAGAAATTTCAACAGAAATTAATTCTAACAAAAAAATGCTGCGACTTTTGCAAGGTGATGTCGGCAGCGGCAAGACTATTGTGGCAATAACTGCCTGCTTGCAAACCATCTCACAACAAAAACAAACTTGCGTAATCGTGCCAACCACAGTACTGGCCAAACAGCATCTGTCATACTTCCGCAAGCTTTTAGAAAAAGAAGAAATTCGCATTGAAATTCTCACCGGCTCCACCACAAAAAAACAAAAAGAGAAAATTTGTGCTGATTTAGCTACAGACGAAATCAATGTTTTAATCTCTACTCACGCGGTTTTAGAAGATGACGTGAAATTCAACAATCTAGGCTTGGCAATAATTGATGAGCAGCATCGTTTTGGCGTAATGCAGCGTTTAAAACTGGTGGAAAAAAGTTCTGATGTTGATGTTTTATTAATGAGCGCAACGCCCATTCCGCGCAGCTTGATGATGGGTCTGTACGGTGACATGGATATTTCAATTTTGGGAGAAAAACCAAAAAATCGTCAAAAAATTGAAACCTTAGTAATGTCAGCAAAAAAAATTGATGAGGTTCACGAAGGCATTAAGCGCGCACTTGCACGCGGTGAAAAAATTTACTGGATTTGCCCCAGAATCGAAGATGAATCAGAAAAACCAATTGAAGAACGCGAAGAAATTGAGCTAGTTAGCGCCAAGAAAAAATTTGCCGAATTATCCAAAATTTTCGGCGAAGAAAATGTCGCACTCCTGCACGGAAAAATGAAAGAAGCGGAAAAAGAAAAAGTAATGACAGAATTTGCCATTAGCGGCGGAAAGCTGAAGTTACTGGTTGCAACCACCGTAATCGAAGTTGGAATTGACGTGCCTGACGCCACAATAATTTTAATTGAAAATGCGGAAAATTTTGGACTTTCACAATTACATCAATTACGTGGCCGCGTTGGCAGATCGGAAAAAAAATCTTTTTGTATCTTACTTTACGGCGAAAAATTTGGCGTCAATGGTCGCAAACGCCTTAATATTTTACGCGAATCAAATGACGGATTTTTTATCGCCGAAGAAGATTTAAAAATGCGCGGCAGCGGCGAATTACTTGGCACCAAACAAAGCGGCTTTCCTGAATTTAAAATTGCCGATTTAGCAATCGATACCGATCTTTTAAAAACCGCCCACAAAAATGCTCAAGTAATTTTGCACAGTGATCAAAAATTAGAAAAACCACAAAGCCGCAAATATCAAGACCTACTGCGACTTTTTAGTTATGATGATTGTTTGAAAATGGTTAGCAGTGGTTAGTAATTCTATTTACCTTGCTGCTTTTGATCACCAACGAATTTCTGATATTCATTAGAAGCGACCACGGTCTTTGGATTTTTAATTTCTTCCTTACATTTAGCTGCAACATTGCGCTCTACTACTGTTGAATAAAGCTCTTGGAAAGATGCTAAAATATGTTCTTGAGCCTCAACCACAACATCACGCACTTGAGAAGAAAGCAGCGGCGCAGCTATGCCATTACCTATGCCACGACAAACAGCACCCAAAGCAACAGCTCGCGGATTTTTAGACATCTGTTTGTAAGACTGTCCTAAAATTTTTAGCGTTTCTTCCATTGTAAAATCAGCTTCTGTCCTCGCAATTTTCATGGCGTTATTAGCAATAGTATCAAATGGAGCGCCTAACATTCCGGCAACAAAGCCATATCCGCCTTTTTTTAAGAGATTTTCTTCATTACTATTTACAGCAAACCAAGTGAAATGATTTCTAACTAAATATGGGAAGAATAAAGTTCCCGCAGTAGAGGCAAAATTGAGGCCGGTTGGAAGTTTGTGACCATCACGTGCCAGATTTTTTTCCAATGATTTTGGCTCTAAAAAAGAACCTACGGCAGTTTCAATAGTTGCAGTTGCGGTAGTCTTGGCAAATATCGAAGTATCTTTGTCTAATACATTATCTCTAAATTGTAGCGCTGGAAATATGCCGCCAAACTGTAGAACCGCGCGTGAACTGTAGCCACCCAAGAAAAGCAGAGGATTGTTTTTTAATGTCGCCAACGGTTTTGCGAGAGGATTTTTTCTAAATTCTTCTGGAGATCTTTTGTCATTATCGATCATCTCTTTCACATTCACCCAAACTTGTCTTTGACCAGAATTAACTGCAACTTGCCCAAGCTTAGCTACAATAGGTTGCAAACTTCCCGCAACAGAATCGACTTGACTATCCTCAATTTCCTTTAATTCACTTGGATTCATAATTCCATTTGGATCTAGATGCTGGATTCTGTGAACTTCTTTTTTTTTCCAACTATTTAACACATAATTTAACGCAAATCCAACCCCTGGAAGCGGATTAAATTCATCATCAAAAACTGAGCTAATGTCATCTGCAGTAAGCGAAGAATTATAATTTTTTCTTTGGTTATTTTTTCCCTTACTCATGAAAATCAGATTTTAATTATAACAATCTAGAATTTTATCTACTGCACACTACACGCGCAAGAATGCTGAGTGTTTTTGAGTAAAGATTTAAAATTTTCAATAGGAAAAATGCAACTGTAGGTATGGGGAGGAATAAAGTCGTAATCCTTGTCACTTAAGACAAAGATGACGAACTTCTGACTTCGCCTTTTTGGTAAAAATTTGCTCGAAAAATGAAGCTGTGCCACTTGGCACAGCTTACATTTTCTGTCGCAATTTTTTCTCAAAAATTCTCGTCAGAAGTTCGGTGTTTTGAATCAGGTTGGGTATAGATTTTATAGCGGCAAGTTATCGTGTTTCTTCCAAGGTTTAATAGTCTTCTTATTTTTTAGAATTTGCAGCGACGCACAAATTCTTTTGCGAGTATTTTGCGGACGGATCACTTCGTCAATAAAACCACGAGATGCTGCCACAAAAGGTGAAGCAAACTTCTCGCGATATTCGGCAACACGTTTGGCTTTGCTTTCAGGATCTTTGGCATCTTCACGGAAGATAATTTCAACCGCGCCTTCAGGGCCCATTACAGCGATCTCAGCGTTAGACCAAGCGTAGTTAACGTCACCACGTAAGTGTTTTGAGTTCATTACGATGTAGGCACCACCGTAAGCTTTGCGAGTTACAACAGTGATTTTTGGAACTGTCGCTTCGCCGTAAGCGTAAAGTAATTTAGCACCGTGACGAATGATTCCGGCATGTTCTTGATCGGTCCCAGGTAAGAATCCAGGGACGTCAACGAAAGTTAAAAGTGGAATATTGAAAGCGTCACAAAATCTAATAAAACGCGCCGCTTTTTCACTGGCTTTAATATCTAAACATCCTGCCAAGTTCATTGGTTGATTGGCGACGATTCCAATTGTTTCGCCTTCCAAACGACCAAATCCGACCATTATATTTTTGGCATAATTAGGTTGAATTTCAAAGAAATCACCTTCATCTAAAATTTTCTCAACCAACTCCGACATGTCGTAAGGCTGGTTGGTATTGTCAGGAATTAGAGTGTTAAGAGATACGTCAACGCGGTCAGCTTCATCCGCCGTTGGAATTTGTGGGATACATTTTTGGTTGGAAAGAGGTAAAAAATTAATCAAACGACGAGTTTGTAAAAGTGCTTCAATATCACTTTTAAAAGTTAAGTGAGCCACACCACTTTTAGCGCCATGAACTGAGGCACCACCGAGTTCTTCTTGAGTTACTGTTTCGTGAGTAACGGTTTTAACTACTTCCGGTCCGGTTACAAACATGTAAGAAGAGTTTTCTACCATGATAGTAAAGTCGGTCAATGCCGGTGAATAAACCGCGCCACCAGCGCAGGGTCCCATGATTAAAGAGATTTGTGGAATAACACCACTAGCATCAATATTACGTTGGAAAATTTCGCCATAGCCACCAAGAGAATCTACCCCTTCTTGAATTCTAGCTCCGCCTGAATCGTTAATACCAATGACGGGAGCGCCTACTTGGACGGCCCGATCTAAAACTTGGCAGATTTTTTTAGCGTGTGCTTCACCTAAAGATCCACCCATTACGGTGAAATCTTGGCTATAAACAAAAACAAGACGGCCGTTAATAGTGCCCTGCCCAGTTACTACACCGTCTCCGGGATGCTTCTTGTCATCCATGCCAAAATCGGCACAGCGATGCTCAACATAAAGACCGTATTCTTCAAAAGAATCAGGATCTAGTAAAACCTCAATTCTTTCACGAGCAGTTAATTTTCCTTTGGAATGTTGAAGATCAATCTTCTTTTGACCGCCACCCATTCTGGCTTCTTCACGTTTCGAAGCTAGTTTCGCAATATTTGGAGAACGCATGTTTTTTTAATTTTGTTGAGACTGATACCTTGACTCGCCTCTCCTTCGGTGTCACCACGCACTTGTTGCGGGGTGACACCGAGAGAGAGTCAGCCACGTAAAAATTCAATTAATTCAATTTCGCAATAATGGTTTCACCACCAATCATAGTTTGGCCAACCATTGATTTAATTAGAACATCTTCTGGTAAGTAAATATCCGCGCGGCTACCGAAACGGATGATACCGTAACGATCACCAGCCTTAACTTCTTGGCCTTCTTGAATGTCGGAAACAATACGGCGAGCGACTAGGCCAGCAACTTGTACAAAAACTACATCAACTCCACTTGCAGTTTGTACTACAGCTGAATTTCTTTCATTTTCCGAGCTTGCTTCATCAACATTGGCACTCAAAAATTTTCCGGGTTTGTAGCTAACTTTAGTTACTTTTCCACCAACCGGTACGCGATTTACGTGAACGTTAAACACGTTTAAGAAAACGCTAATTTTGTTGAATTTTTTTGCACCGTAGCCCAAATCATCGGGAGCGGTTACACCATATTCAATACGGGTTACAATACCATCCGCAGGGCTGATAACAACATTTTCTTCAACTGGGATAACTCTTTCAGGATCGCGGAAGAAAAAGATGCACCACAAGGTTAGAACCAATCCAATCAATCCCAAACTATTGCTAAGCAAAGCTAGAATTGCGGTGGCCACAGCAAAGATTAAAATAAATTTGTAGCCTTCTTTGTGAATTGAAAAAGTTACTAGTTTTAGAGCGTCTAAAAAGTGAGTCATAAAATTAAGAATTAGGAATTTAGAATTAAGAATTTGGAGTTTTACCTATTGTTCACCTCATGCCTCATCCAAGGATGAGGCATGAGGGCTGCGCGATGCACTATTCCTCGCTAGCTTTTTGCCAAAGCTTATCTAGATCTTTTAGTGAAACTTTTTTCTTATCTAAAGATGGGTGTTTCAAGATTAAATCAATTGTTTTTTCTTCAATGATTGAACCTTTTAGCTGTTGAACTGCACCGGCATTTTTTTGGTAATATTCTAGCACAGCTTTTTCTTGGTTAGGGAAACGGGTTAGAATTTTGCCGATTTCTTGGTTGATATCTTCATTGGTAACTTCAACTTTATTAAGTTGAGCTAATTCAGAAAGGATCATTCCGCAACGGATCATGCGCTCGGCAGTTTCACGTTTTTTCTCTTTGGCTTTTTCTTTTTCTTTATCGTTTTTGAACTTGGTTGGATTGGCTTTGATTTCTTCTTCAACTTCATCCCAGATGCTTTTTAGTTGTTCTTCAACTAGACCTTCTGGTAATTCGAAATCGTATTTTTTGTTTAAAAAATCAAAAAGTTCTTTTTTAAATAAATTACGTTCCATGCTTTGGTAATTGTCTTCGATCTGCTTTCTAACGGCTTCTTCAAGCTTAGATTTATTTTCTAAACCGAAATTATTTTTAATAAATTCGTCGTTAATTTCCGGCATTTCGGCGGTTAAAACTTCGTTAATTTTAACCTCGAATTCTGCCGCTTTTCCGGCGAATTCTTCTTTGTGATATTCTTTCGGAAATTTTACTTTAACGCGAATTTGTTCTCCGGCTTTTTTACCAACAAGTTGCTCTTCGAAATCATCGATGAAGCTTTTGCTGCCTAGTTCAAGTTGGTAGCCTTTAGCAGCTCCGCCTTCGAATTCTTCTTTGTCGATTTTACCAACGTAGTCAATATTTACCGAATCGCCCATTTTGGCTTTGTAAGTGGCATCTTTGGCGTTCCATTTACGGTAAAATTTTAACAATTTTTTTAG
>CANGQE010000023.1 GCA_947455845.1 Rickettsiales bacterium | reverse complement strand
TAAGAAAAACTTAATGCGTAAGCTTCGAATCCTAAGTTTTTGGTGATGGCAAGAACAGTGGTGGAATCAAGTCCGCCGCTGAGAAGGACAATGGCTTTTTTCATTGATGAAAATTGTAAGAAATTGCGGTTTATAAATTGACTAAAGAGTTTGCGATTTTATCTTGTTTGCAGATGCGAAAACTAAGAAGACCTTAATTCCTAATTCTTAATTCTTAATTCTTATTTCGGGGTGGTTAGCTCAGTTGGTTAGAGCGCTACGTTGACATCGTAGAGGTCGGAAGTTCGAGTCTTCTATCACCCACCATCTTCTTGCGTAATTTCTAAAATATTGAAATTAAAATTATGAGTAAGCATCCAGTTCAAGAAGAGAACGATTTAGAAGAAGCCCAAAAAAATGTTCACACAATTGCAGAAAAATCACAAACCGCATTAAAGTTTAATCCTACGCAGGCAAAATCTGCCTTCGCAGCAATGAAGGCGGTTCTTGAGGGCACAAAAACTAATGAAGAAAAAGTAGCTGAAATAGAAGCATTGCAAAATGGGGTGGAAGATACTACCGCTCAAGCATTCGCTAATGTTGCCAAAGGTATTTTAGGCTTGAAAGAAACTCAGGCTACCGTGCAAGAAAAATCTGATACTCTGAAAGAATTAGTGAGTGAATTTGGTTTTATTGAAAACCTTGGTGATGATGAGAAAGATCCAGCAGCTAAAGAGCAATGCTCACTAAACATGGTGCAAGCGGTTGGAGCCATGCAGGCCAAAAAAGATGCCGATGGTAAGTTGATTGAGCCTGCGGAGGCGCGAGATAATTTAAATCCTCACATTGCAGAAGCGATTCAGACTTCTTTTCAAGGAACGGTGAATGATGCCATTGAGGTAGAAAGTCATGAGGCAGAAGAGAAAAAGAAAAGCGAATTAAGGACCAGTGAAGATTACAAAGATTTAGATATTAGTCCTGCAATAAGATGTGGGAAAGCTGCAGTTGCTATTGGTCTGGCCTTTGTTCCCGGAGTCGGAATTTTTCTGGCCATCGGGTTTCTTATTGCGACCAGAAACATGGGTAATGGGCCTCAGTTGGAAGATGAAGAAAAAGAAAATGATTTGCCGGACATGGATTTGCTTGAATATGGCGAGGAATTTTTAAAAGATTTTTTGGAGTCGGGTCAAGGGGTTGAACATCCCCATCAAGAGCATGAAGAGGAAGGGTTAGAGCATAAGGGGCTGGAAGATGATCTTAATACTGTTCAAGAGAGTGCACCTCCACCTAGTCCTGCAAAATTTTCTGCATCAACTGCGAATTCTACTACCGCCGCTACAATTTATCATGATGCAACAGCAGAGGGCATGTTGGATTTTAATCTGAGAGAGGAGGAAGATTTGGGTGAAGGTCTGGATGGTGATATGAAAGACCAATCAATGCATGGAGCCCCGCCGGCACCAGGATTGCAGCCACCATTAGAGACAGTAGGGATGTCGTTAGACGACATTAGTCTAACAGTCAGAGGCCATGATGTTATTGGAGAAATGGATAGATCCTCATCAGAATTTATAGGTTTGACGACAACAGGTGCTCTATCACAAGTTGGTATGGAGGCCGGGAAAGTTAAGGTTGAGGTCACGGAGGAATTATCTTACGATAATAATGTTTTAGGTAGCACCCATAAATCTTTGGCCAGAATAACTTCTGGTGAAGAGCATCCGCTTCAAGGTACTGAAGAGATTTATCAAGCGCAGCAGAGCCAGCGAGAACAAGATGCTATTGCAACTCGAAAAGCGAAAATCAATCAAACCAAAAAAATAGTTCCATCTGATGAGGATGAATTATCCGAGGAAGATGAAAGTCTTTTAGCATCAGTAAATGCCATGAGGGCTAATGAGCTTAATCCTAATCAAGAAGAAAAGCAGATTGTTGCCGCAAAATTGAATGACATGGTGGTAGCCGAGGTGGATGCAGTAAATGACTCAGAGCTACTCGAAGAAGAGGAGGAAGTAAATTTTTCTGACAATAAGGTAAAAACCACCCCATCGATATCGAATAGAATATGGAATTACTTATTTAGTAGTCCATCGGCAGCGGCATCTCTACCGGAACAGATTGAGATGGTTACGATTACTTCCAATCCATTAAACGAAAAAGGCCTAACCGCATCTTCATTAACAGCGGAACAAGCTGATCTTTTGGCAGCGTCAGGTAAGGCTCAGAGCCAATTTACCCAGAACCCTGTTGCAGGAAATTCTAGCGCTCACCAAGAAGAGGGTGAAATGCGTGATGAAGATGATGAAGTATGGGATGAGCCGGAAGATAGTCGCTTACGCAGAAAAGCTATTATGGATTATAAAAAGATGCATCCGACTGCACAGCAAGCTTTCGATACTACCGAACTTCTTGAGCCGGATGAGGAGAGTATGTATGTGGAAGAATCACATTTGAATAATTCCTCTCCGGTAACTGTTGCAACTACTGATCAAGAGTTCTCATTATTAGAAGATGCCAAGAAGGTATTTGTGGCAGCTTCTAAGAGCATCTCGAATTTTTCTCACGCGGATGTTACTGATGCTCACAGTACTCACATGGCAAATTCCGCAACAATGAAGGATAACGATTTATCTAAATAATCCCTGTAAAGTTCTTCAATCTGTAATATTATTACCCCGTCGTAAAGACGGGGTGCAAGTCTAGAGTTATCTAATGCTCATCCAATTTTAACGCTGCCAAGAACGCGCTTTGCGGAATTTCTACATTACCAATCTCACGCATTTTTTTCTTACCTTTCTTTTGCTTGTCCAAAAGTTTTCTCTTACGCGAAATGTCGCCGCCGTAGCATTTAGCGGTTACGTCTTTCCTCATTGCTGACACAGTTTCGCGCGCCACAATTTTCCCACCAATTGCCGCTTGAATGGCAATGGCAAACATTTGTCTAGGAATCAAATCTTTCAACTTAGCGCAAATAGCGCGACCACGGCTTTCGGCGCGGTCTTTGTGAGTAATGAAAGACAAAGCGTCAACCGGCTCAGCATTCACCATGATTGCTAGCTTCACCAAGTTACTTCTTTCGTAACCATCCATTTGCCAATCAAAACTGGCGTAGCCGCGTGAGCAAGATTTGAGGCGATCGTAAAAATCGTAAACAATTTCGTTAAGCGGCAGGCGGTAGATCAACATGGCGCGATCGCCGACGTAAGAAAGTTCTTTTTGAATTCCGCGTTTTTGGGTGCAAAGATCTAAAACCGCGCCCAAATAAGTGTCGGGTGTCATGATTGTAGCTTTAATCCACGGCTCTTCCATGTAGTCGATTTTCATGATGTCGGGCATTTCGGCAGGGCTGTGGACGTAGAGTAAATCTTTGTCTTTTTCTTCCTGCGACAAATTGCGGGTGCGCATGCTGTAGATTTTGTAGATCACTGACGGGGCAGTGGTGATTAAATCTAAATCAAATTCGCGCTCTAATCTTTCTTGAATAATTTCTAAATGGAGCAGGCCCAAGAAACCGCAGCGAAAGCCGTGGCCTAATGCGGTGGAGGTTTCGGCTTCGTATTCAAAGCTGGCATCGTTTAAGTGTAATTTGCCTAAAGCGTCGCGGAATTTTTCGAAATCGGAAGCGTCAATTGGGTAAACGCCGCAGAAAACGACGGGTTGGTTTTGTTTAAATCCGGGTAATAAAGTGGCGGTGTCGTTGCTTGAAAGCACAATGGTGTCGCCCACTTTACAATCAGAAACTTGTTTGATTTGGGCATTAATGAAACCTACTTCTCCTGCTTTTAAATCTTCGCAGAAAACTTTTTTCGGCGTGAAAAAACCAACAGAATCCACTTGGTAAGTGGCATTGGCTGCCATCATTTTAATTTTTTGGCCTTTTTTAATTGAGCCGTCAATGACGCGAACTAGCACGATTACACCGAGGTAAGGATCGTACCAACTGTCAATCAACAATGCTTTGAAATCGCCATTCGGATTGCCCTTTGGGCAAGGTAGTCTTTTAACAACTGCTTCTAGCGTGTCATGAATGCCGACGCCAGTTTTAGCTGAAACTAAAATTGCTTCGGAAGTGTCAATGCCGATTACTTCTTCGATTTGTTTTTTAACGCTTTCAGGGTCGGAAGCAGGAAGGTCGATTTTATTTAGAACCGGAACAATTTCGTGGTTGTTGTCAATGGCTTGGTAAACATTGGCAAGGGTTTGTGCTTCCACACCTTGAGTTGAGTCGACCACTAAAATTGAACCTTCGCAGGCCGCTAAACAACGGCTGACTTCGTAGCCGAAATCGACGTGACCGGGAGTGTCCATTAAGTTCAACATGTAAGTTTCCCCATCATCCGCTTTGTATTTCAACCTCACAGTTTGGGCCTTAATCGTAATGCCGCGCTCTTTTTCAATATCCATTGAATCGAGAATTTGAGCAGTCATGTCTCGCTCTTCAATGGCACCGCATTCTTGAATTAAACGATCCGACAAAGTTGATTTACCGTGGTCAATGTGAGCAACAATTGAAAAGTTGCGGATGTGGGAGAGAGAGGTCATTATTTTTTAGTTATTTTTTTGTTAGTTGAATTTTTTTTGAGACGTTTTTTTGCTTCCTGAATGCCGGTTGGAGTCGGCAATTTTTCAGGCATGGTTCCGCCAAGTTCGGCAATGGTTTTGCGAACTTTTTTGCCAATTTCAAGATGAGTTTTATTGGCTTCGGATTGGCCGAAAATATTTTCACGTTTTAACTTTGCCTCAGCTTGCGTGGCCCGAAATAAATTGGCAGCTAATTCTTCACTATTCATGTAATCTAAAATAGCTTCTTTGGGTTTTAATTTTTTCTTTTTGTGAATGTCTTTTTGACGTAAACCGCCGTACAAACCCATGTAGCCAAAATCTTGAAAAGTTGCGTAATTACTGACTCCGGCGGCCTTGGCGGTGCTAGCTAGTCTCTTATTATTTTCCTTAATATCTTCGCGTAAATAAACGCGATTTTGATCTTCAATTAATTGATCACTCAATTCTTGCCTTCTTGCTTGAATAGCAAAATAGGTTTGAGCCAGCGCTATTTCTTCTTTGCGAGGATCGCCATTTTGCGCAATTAAATAACAAGCGTAACGTGACAATCGATAATCTGAAATTTCTCGACCCTCGATGGAGCCATACTGGTTGTGGGACCGTTGGGTTTCGCTCACGTGGGCGAAATGCAGTTCGACCGCTTGTTTACTGGTCTCACAGGCTATTTTTGCCCTCTCAATTGCCGGTAAAAACTTACTATATTCACTATATCCAAGTAGCCTAAAAAGGTCACGGGCCCGCCAGTACTCTTGTCCTAGCGTATTAATTTCTTTGATTTTTTCGAAGGTGTTTTTTTTCATGGTGATTTGGGGAGAAAAATTAAGAATTTAGAATTAAGAATTTAGAGTTAGGATAGACACTGTTAGCTAATTAACTTTATTGCAGATTTCGCCCTATTTTGGCTTATTTTTTGGTAAAATTTTTCAAAATATATCCTGATATTTATCAAAATTTTACCAAAAAAGCGCTCAAAATATGCCAAAATCTGCAATAAAGTTAATTAGCTAACAGTGTCTGCACTCTAAAAACGCCGCCAAACTAATTCCTAATTCTTAATTCTAAATTCTTAATTTCCCCAATGTCCGACCACAAACTTCAACCCGTTCGCGGTACTAAAGATCTATTCGCAGACGAAATTAAAATCTTTAACCACATCGTTGCAACCGCCAGAAAAAAGAGTGAATTTTTTGGCTTTGAAGAATTGCAAACTCCCATTTTTGAATTTAGCGAAGTGTTTGAGCGCAACCTAGGTGAGGCTTCCGACATTGTTGCCAAAGAAGTTTACAAATTTTTAGATCGTTCGGAAAATTACTTAACTCTGCGTCCTGAATTTACCGCCGGTGTGGTTCGCGCCTTAATTTCTAACGGTGAATTGCAGCAAGTTTTACCGCGTAAGTTTTTTTCTTTCGGCCCAATTTTCCGTTACGACCGTCCGCAAAAAGGCCGTCAGCGCCAGTTTCACCAAATTAATTTTGAAGTTTTCGGTGAAGAAAATCATTTTTGTGATGCCGAATCAATCTTACTCGCCGCCGGTGTTTTAAAAGATCTTGGAGTTTTGGATAAAACAATTCTCGAAATAAATTCACTGGGCTGTGCTCAAACCAAAGCCAATTACGAAGCGGCTTTAACGCAATATTTCACCAAATTTAAAAATGATTTGTCGCGTGATTCACAAGTGCGTTTAGAAAAAAATCCGCTGCGCATCCTTGATTCCAAAGAGTCACAAGACATTGATCTTTTGCTTGACGCTCCCGAAATTTCTAACTTTTTTTCTGACGAAGCTAAATCACGTTTTGATTCAGTGCTAAATTTACTAACTAAATTCGGCGTGAAATACCGCGTTAATCAACGCTTGGTGCGTGGTTTAGATTACTACACTTCCACAGTTTTTGAATTTGTAATGTCGCACGAAGGAGCGCAAAACACGGTTTTAGCAGGTGGACGTTACGACAATTTAGTCGAAAAAATGAGCGGCAAAAAAGTGCCGGCAATTGGTTTTGCTGCGGGCATTGAAAGGTTAATGTTACTAGCAAAATTAGATTTGGAAAAACCCCGTCCTGTTGCCGTAAATTACATTTCTGAAAATGAAAAAACTTACGCTTTCGAAATTGCCCAAAAGCTACGCAATGCAGGCTTCGTCACCGAATTTATTTTTGATGGTAACTTCAAAAAACAAATGAAACGCGCCTCACAAAATAACTCACGATTTGTGGTAATTATTGGTGAGGATGAAATGAAAAATGGCGAAGTTTCGGTGAAGGATTTTGATCATTCTAAGGAACAAAAAGTGAAGCAGGAATTGCTGGTTCATTACCTAGAGGGTAAGGTTTAAATAATTACCGTGTGACGCGGTGCTACCAAGAAAAAAACAAAACAAAAATGTTCAAACAACTTTTTAAATTCAAAAACTTCGAAAAAAACTTCCGCTTCTTCGCGCCGTTTTCGCTTGCCTGTTTTTTAATTTTTTTAAGCCTCGCCATTCCTGCAATATTAAATTCTCCCAACGATTACCAACAATCCAACGCCGTCAAAATAATGTATGTCCACGTGCCGGCAGCTTGGATGGCATTGTTAGTTTACACTTTAATGGCGGTCTTCAACATCTCAGGCTTCATTTGGAAAAACCCATTTTTCTATTTAATTGCCAAATCAATCGCAATCATTGGCTGCGCTTTCACCTTTGTCACGTTGGTGACGGGCAGCATTTGGGGTAAGCCGATCTGGGGCACTTGGTGGGTGTGGGACGCGCGTTTGACTTCAGTATTAATTTTATTTTTCCTCTATCTCGGTTACATCATTTTACTCGACTCATTTGACGATCGCGAAAAAGGCGAAAGAATTGCCGCCATCATTTCCATCATTGGCTTCGTCAATGTGCCGATCATTAAATTTTCCGTAGAATATTGGAACTCGCTGCACCAGCCCGCCAGCATCATGCGTTCAGGCGGTGTGGCAATTGACAGCGCGATGTTACAGCCACTACTGCTAATGTTTGGCGTTTATTTTTCTTACTTTGTTTTCCTGTCTTTGCTGAGAGTTAAAACTGCAATTACACTTAAAAAAAATTACAATAATTTATGACCTACGTTGTTACCGACAATTGTGTGCGCTGCAAATACACTGACTGCGTTACCGTCTGCCCCGTGGACTGCTTTTACGAAGGCGAAAACATGCTGGTGATTGATCCCGAAGCTTGTATTGATTGTGGCGTGTGCGTTGTTGAATGCCCTGCGGAAGCTATTTCACCAGAATCGCCGGAGTTAGTTGAATGGGTTGAAATCAATCGCAAATACTCCAAAGAATGGCCCGTCATTACTAAACAAAAACCACCGCTTCCTGAAGCCAAAGAGTTTGACGGCGTCAAAGATAAATTTAAAAACTTTTTCGATCCGCGACCTTTCAAAGAAAAATAATGAGAAATAGTTAATAGATCCTTCCTCAATCGTCATCCTGAACTTGTTTCAGGATCTATTTTTAATATTCAAAATGACCAACTTTTCCAAAAATAAAGAAGCTTTGTTACTCCTACCTAAACCAAAAGCGGTGATTTTTGATTGGGATAATACATTGGTTGATACTTGGCCTTTAATTCAAGCGGCAATTGACCAAACCATGATTGAAATGGGTCGTGAGCCTTGGGGTTTGGAGAAGGTGCGGGATAATATTCACAAGTCGATGCGAGAATCTTTTCCCCTGCTATTTGGTGACGATTGGCAGCGTGCCGGTGAGATTTACAAAAAAACTTACCGCGCCATTCATTTGGAAAAAATTGTGCTGCTGCCTAACGCTCTAAATCTAATTAATAAGTTAGAAGAACAGGGAATTTTACAATTCATTGTCAGCAACAAAATTGGTGTAACTTTACGCAAAGAGGCGGCCAAAATCGGCGTCGATCAGAAATTTTTTGCACTGGTTGGAGCAGGAGATGCTTCAGTCGATAAACCAAGCAGGGAGCCAATTGATCTGGCTTTGATGGGTAGCGGTTTAGATCCGCAAAAAGATGAGATTTGGTTTGTCGGAGACACCATCGCCGATGTAGATTGCGCCTACAATACCGGCTGCCGCCCGATAGTTTTTGGGCATTCAGGCAATCAGGTTTCCAAAACTATTTCAGAGAAAATTCTAGCTGAAGGTAGAAATGGCGAAGGTGCTTTGCCACTTTATTTTGACCACGCGGAATTGATGGCTTTGGTTTCTTAATGAGTTCACCAAAAAATCCGCTGGTTTCGCTGCGTCGAGACCTACCCAAAGTTTACGCACGGTAGGCCAACATTAGGTAGGTCTCGACGCAGCGAAACCAGCGGGTTGCTTTAGTTACTTCCCTGAAAAATTTCTGCAAAACCTTGATACAGTAAAAGCTGATTCAAATAAACTCCCTCATCCGCCACCACTTGCGCTTCCAAATTCTTCGGCTTTAGCGGGGCTAGAAAAACATCGGCGACGTAGCGGCCGTAAACGTCAGTTTTGTTGCTTTTAATCACTAAAAAGGGCACGTCTTTTAGAATTTTTTCCAAGGCTTGGGCGCTTTTTTTGCCTGACTCGGTGCTCATTTCAGGTGCGGCAATTTTGGCCAGACGCAAAATCTCGTGATGAAAAATTCCAAAGCCTAAATCGAGATTAATGCGAATGGTGTCACCATCCACCAGTTTTTCCAAATGAGCTTTGTAAGTGTGAAGTTGTTGCGGCGGAATAGTTGCTTTTTTGAGCGAATATTTTTCGCCGCTTTTAATGCTGCTAACAATTTGCCCATCAACTTGCAGCGAGCGCGGCAGCGTTTCGGTGATTTCACGAAAAATACCAAAACCACAATCGAGAAAATATTTTTTGGAGCCGGTAATTTTTTTAATTTTGTAAAAAAATAACTTTCCGCGAGTCGGAGAAATTTTGGTTTTTTTGTTAGCTGCTTTTAAAGATTTATTTTCGCGGATCTGGGCGATTTTGGTTTTTGCCACCTCTTCCTGCAACTCGTCCGAATCCCAAGCATTTTTCTTCACCAGATTTTCTAAATATTTTCTTTGGTCAGCTTTTTTAATGCCGCTTAAAATTCGGTAGTGAGTCCAGTTTAAATGGTCTTCATCCCGAGGCATTTCGGGGTAAGTGGCGTAAAAGTTGCGCATTCTGTAAAGCACGCTTTCGCCAATGCCAATGTCTTGCTCCAGTTTGGAGATTAAGTTTTGGCCGTAAGTTTTTTCATCTTTTTGGGCAAGATCTTGGTCAATTATTTTTCCGATCTGCCAAGCCATTTCAACTTTTTGACGAGTGACATTCTTCACAATATTTTTCTGAGTCTGAGCAATCTGCTTTTGAATTTGGCCTAAAATTTTTTGGTAATTCGCCGGAGAAATCTCATTAATTTTGTTTTTCATTTTACAAAAATTTTTGATGTTTTTTTGCAAAAGTTGCCGCGGCGGCAACTTTTGGACCTTGAAAACCAGCTTGGCTCTAAGCTCAAAATTCAACTTGCTTTTCAAATGCGATTTTTAGCGTTTGAAATTTCCCACCCATTTATTCAATAATTCATCAATAATTTCTCGCTTAATCGGCTTGGCTACAAAGTCATCCATGCCGCTATCCATGCATTTTTTGCGGTCTTCGTAGCTGGCATTGGCGGTTAGAGCAAAAATGCGGATGGGGTTTTTTTCGTTGCGGGCTTGCTCAATCTGACGAATTTTTTGAGTCGCTTGAAAGCCATCCATGACGGGCATCATGCAATCCATCAGGATCAGATCGTATTTCACATGCATGAATTTATTAACCGCTTCCTGACCATTTTCGGCCAAATCAATATTAAAGCCGAAACGCTTTAAAATTGTTTGCGCAACTTTCATATTCACCTCGTTATCTTCGCAAAGCAACACGTGTAAACCTTTGGTAGGCAAGACTTCTTCCTTAATTTCACCTTTCTCAATCAACATTCCTTCTTCTTCGTAATAAGTGATTTTGAAGACAAAGAAAAATGCCATCATCAGCTTATCTTTTTTAACCGGTTTGGTCACGATGCGGTGAAATATTTTTAATTTTTCCGGCGGAATTTTTAATTTTTCTTGCACCGAAATTAACAAAATAAGCGGAATATTTTTTAATTTGGTGCTGCTCTTAATTTTTTCAGCAATCTCAAGGGCATTAATATTGATGAAGGAATTATGGCTGAGGATGATCGTGTTGGAATCGCTGTGCTGCTCAAGATTTTGCAAGATTGAATTAGTTCTTTCTAGAGGCGTTGTGACATCATCAGAAACCTTAATAATTTGATGGCGGAGCTGTAATTCATCAAAACCATTGGTCAAAATTTTGGCGGCAGTTTCGTTATTTTCGACCAGAGAAACTTTGCGTCCGATAATTTCTTGTTTCTGTGTGGTGTAATCTACTTCTTCACTATTTTTTGCAGCTGCCAGAGGAATGGTGAAATGAAAATTTGAACCTTTGCCATTCTCGCTATCCACCGAAATTTTGCCTTTCATTAATTCAATTAGCTCTTTGCAAATCGACAATCCTAAGCCCGTACCACCGTATTTTCTGGTGGTGGACATGTCAGCCTGAGTGAAAACCGTGAACATGGTGGTGAGCTTCTCCGGCGCGATTCCGATGCCGCTATCTTGCACACTAAAATTGATGTAGGAGATATTTTTCTCGGTTTTTTCCAGCGTAGCTTCAATTAAAATATGCCCGTAATAAGTAAATTTAATGGCGTTGCTGACTAGATTATTAATGACTTGCCGAATTCTTCCGGAATCGCCCACCAAAGAATAAGGGATGTCGCTGCTAATGTTGGTGATAATTTCTAAACCTTTAATACCGGCATTTGAGGACATTAAGT
>CANGQE010000022.1 GCA_947455845.1 Rickettsiales bacterium | reverse complement strand
TAATTTTGCTCAATTAGATGAGCAAAGGTCATGTCGAAAACTTTCTCTTGGCGCGAAGTAATGGCAAAACTTGGCTCGCCATTATCATTTAAACAATATTCTTTTTCTTGAAGCAATGCCGTTAAAAGCTTAACTTCAGCTACGGTCATCTTTGGAAATTTTCTATCCTTCGGAGAATCCGCACTAAACTGCAGAAATTCATTACTGATTGAGAAAACAAAAGAATCTTTATCCGAAGTACTATGCAAAGTAACGCGCCCATACTGGGTAAGATTAGAGGAGCAGGAAGCCACCAATAGAAAAAGGGGCAGAAAGAATACTTTTTTCTTTCCACCCCATTTGTAACTCAATTTTGACTTAAAAACTTTAAGAATTTGCATCCACTGCTGTTTTTGTTGCAGCCGGAACAGATTCAACGAAATCTAATCTTTCTTTAATTCTTGACGCTTTACCAGTTAAGTTGCGTAGATAATAAAGTTTAGCACGACGAACAACGCCATGTTTTAAAATTTCAACACCAGCAAGTAGTGGAGAATAAAGAGGAAATTTTCTTTCCACACCAACACCACTACTGATTTTTCTAACAGTAAAAGTTGCTGCGTAGTTTGAAACGGTTTTAGTTGTAGCAATTACAACACCGTTAAAAGCTTGGATACGAGTATTAGTACCCTCGGTGATTTTGCATTTTACACTAACGGTGTCGCCAACTTTAAAGTTTGGCAATTCGAAACCGCGAGTTTCTTTAATTCTTTTGACTTGCGCTTGAGCGAAATCTGAAAGTACGTTTTTCATTGGTATCTCGATTTTAAATTAAGCTTTTTTTGCTACTTTTTGTTTTTTTGGCTGTTCAACTTTAACGTCTTCAGCAACAACTCTGTCAACAAGTTCAACGATTGCCATTGGAGCTTTGTCCCCGGTTCTAAAACCGAATTTCAAAATTCTAACATAGCCACCATTTCTTTGAGCAACTCTTGGTCCGATCTCTTTGAATAGCTTATCAGCAATTTCTTGGTTGCCAAGAATTGAGATTGCTAAACGACGATTAGCCAAAGAATCTACTTTTGATAAAGTAATGATTTTTTCTACAAATGGCTTCAATTCTTTTGCTTTTGGCAAAGTAGTTTTGATTAGCTCATGAGTGATGAAAGCGATTGATAAATTGCGAAACAAGGCTTTTCTGTGAGCGCTATTTCTACCAAGTCTTCTACCTTTAATTCCGTGTTTCATATTTTTAATTCAACCAGTTATAGTTAGCTTTCACCCTTAACAAAGGGTGAGTATTCTTAGAATTCTTTATTTTTTACTTTAAGCAATTCGTCCATGTTTTTTGGTGGCCAGTTAACAAGCTTCATGCCAAATCCAAGGCCCATGGCTTTAAGATTTTCTTTTAGCTCATTAAGAGATTTTCTACCGAAGTTTGCAGTCTTAAGCATTTCAGCTTCGCTTCTAGAAACTAGATCACCAACATAAATGATGTTTTCGTTTTTCAAGCAGTTGTAAGATCTAACTGAAAGTTCGAGTTCATCAATTGTTTTAAGAAGGTTTCTGTTGAATTCTGGTTCAACGTCAATTTCTTTACGAACCGGAACATCAATTTTGCTAACGTCAAAGTTAACAAAAACTTGAAGTTGTTCTTGTAGAATTTTCGCAGCAACACCAAGAGAATCTTGTGGGCTGATAGTGCCGTTAGTGTCGATTTCCATGATTAACTTGTCGAAGTCAGTAATTTGTCCGACACGTGCATTCTCAACTCTGTAAGCCACTTTTTTAACAGGGCTAAACATTGCGTCGATCATGATTGTTCCAACAGGACGATCACCTTTTTTACCTTGTTCAGCAACAGCATAGCCTTTGCCACATTCAGCAGTCATTTGGATGTCGATTTTAGCACCTTTGTTTAAAGTACAGATCAAAAGATCTTTATTCACGATCTCAACGCCAGCCGGAGTTTCAATTGAACCAGCATAAACTGGACCAGATTTATTAGCAGAAAGTTTAAGAACTGCCGGAGAAGAGTCGCTTTTTGTAACAGCTAAAGATTTAAGGTTCATGATGATATCAAGAACATCTTCCTTAACACCGTCAACTGAACTATATTCATGTAAAACGCCTTCGATTTTAACTGAAGTAATGGCGAAACCATTAATTGAAGATAATAAAACTCTTCTAAGGGCATTACCTAAAGTGTTACCAAAACCTCTAGCAAAAGGTTCCATCACGATGATTGACTTTGTTACGTTATTGTAACCATCTTTAACAACGATTGAGCTAGGCTTGGTAAGTGAATGCCAGCTTTCTTTTAGAATTGCCATATTTCAAAAATGATTTGGTTAAAAAATTCGAAAAAATTTTGGAAAATTAAACGCGGCGTCTTTTAGCAGGACGGCATCCATTATGCGGATGGTAAGTAATATCTTTAATCAAAGTAACATTAACTCCGGCAGCTTGAATAGCTCGAAGAGATGCTTCACGACCAACTCCCGGTCCTTTGATTTCAACAAGAACATTTTGCAAACCACATTCTTTTGCAAAGTTAATTGCGTGTTGAGTTGCTACTTGAGCAGCGTAAGGAGTGGCTTTTCTTGAACCTTTAAAGCCATGCTTTCCAGCTGAAGACCAACAAATCACATTTCCGTTTGCGTCAGAAATTGAAATGATTGTGTTGTTAAAACTAGCAAAAACGTGAACAACACCGTTTACGATGCTTTTCTTTTTTTTGCTGGTGCTCTTAGATGTAGATTTTTTTTCGTTAGTTTCTGTCATATTTTAAAAAATTATTTTACAGCTTTTTTCTTGCCGGCAATTGCAATGCCTCTGCCTTTGCGAGTTTTAGCATTAGTATGAGTTCTTTGACCGCGAACAGGAAGTTTTTTAACGTGTCTGATACCGCGGTAGCAGCCAATATCCATCAACCTTTTAATGTCAGCAGAAACTTTTCTTCTAAGATCGCCTTCAAGAACAGAATGCTCTTTTTCAAGCAGAGATCTTACTTGCGCAAGCTTATCTTCTGTAACTTGATGAGTTCTGACTTGCAGATCAATTTTTAGTTTTTGACAAATTTTTAATGCAGTAGTACTGCCAATTCCATAGATATAAGTCAAAGCGATAACAAAGCGCTTTTCTTTTGGAATATTTACGCCAGCGATTCTAGCCAAGGTCAAGTCCTCTTAAATTAATTATTTTTGGGAAGAAAGTTTTGAAGTTACTTCGATCAACTCCTCGAAAACGAGGGGCGCGCTTTTTATGGCGTCAAGTGAAAGAAGCAAGTTCTTTTTTTCATAATATTCAATCAGTTCGAAAGTTGATTCATGATAAACCTTTAAGCGATTCTTTACTGTCGCCTCATTGTCATCACTTCTGCTTTCAAAATGAGTTGATCCACAGTTATCACAAACACCTTCTTTGAGCGGGAATTTGAAATAACGATTATAAACCGCGCCACATCCTTTGCAGGAATAGCGGCCGGCAATTCTTTTAACCAAAACCTCTTCACCAACTTCAAAATTAAAAACTATTTTAATTTTTTTGTTTAGAGAAGAAAACATTCCATCAAGCGCAATTGCTTGATTTATATTTCTAGGAAAGCCGTCAAGGATAAAACCTTTTTGGCAATCTGCTTGAGTAATTCTATTTTTAATTATTCCTACCACCACTTCGTCCGGAACTAATTTTCCGGAATCCATGTAAGATTTTGCCAATTTACCAATTTCGCTCTGAAGCTCTACTTCTTTGCGTAAGGCTTCACCAGTTGAAATAGTGGGTATTGCTAAATTTTTGGCTAGCATTGCTGCCTGAGTGCCCTTTCCCGATCCCGGTGCGCCTAAAAAAATTATGTTCATGACCTTACTCTGACTCTTCTTTTTTTAGTAGTTGAGCCATACTTGCCGGCAAACATATGTGATTGAACTTGATTCACCAAATCTAAAACCACATTGACCATAATCAAAATTCCGGTACCGCCAATATGCAGGGGAATTGAGTAATGAGTTACTAAAATTTCAGGCGTCACACAAACAAAAATTAAATATACCGCACCGATTAAAGTAAGGCGGGAAACAATCTTATCCAAATGCGCTGCCGTAGCCACACCGGGACGAATACCAAGGATGAAACAATTGCTTTTCTTTAAATTATTTGCTACCTCTTCAGTGTTAAAAATGATTGAAGAGTAAAAGTAAGAGAAGAATAAAATTAAAGACGAAAACAAAAATACGTAAAGACCACCGCCTCTTCTAAGTGTTGAGGCTAAAAAGTCTCCATCAACTCCAGTAAATTGTACCAAGGCTGCCGGAAACATTAAAATTGAGCTGGCAAAAATTGGCGGAATAACTCCAGAAATATTAATTTTAAGTGGTAAGAATGATGAGTCGCTCATTCCAGAAGCTTTCATCATGGCGCCATTTGGATATTGGATTTTTATGCGTCGATGAGTTTTTTCAACAAAACAAACCAACATTAAAAATGCAGCAAATGCAGCAAAGAAAATTACTATTGTAAACCATGAATAAACCCCAGTTTTGGAGAGGTCGAAAATTTGTATGATTGTTGATGGCATTGATGAAACAATACCAACAAAAATAATTAGAGATATGCCATTACCAATTCCAGAAGCGGTGATTCTTTCACCAAACCACATAAGCATCACAGTACCACCAACCAAGCTTACGCAGGTTGTCCACATGAAGATGCTGGAATCCGATACGAAGGCATTATGGTCAGCATTTGAAAGAGCGTAATAAACGCCAATCGACTGAAAAAATGCTAAAATAATTGTAAGATAACGGGTATATTGATTGATCTTAGCACGACCATATTCACCTTCTTTCTTCAGATTCTCTAAACCTTTATACATCGAGGTTAGAAGCTGCATGATAATTGAAGATGTGATGTAAGGCATAATGTTGAGAGCGAAAATACTCATCCTCTCAAGAGCTCCACCAGAAAACAAATTAATCATGCCAAACATATTGGCACCAGAACTAGCAAAAAACTTTTTCAACACTTCCATATTGATGCCCGGAATCGGTACAAAAGTACCGAATCTATAGACAAGCAAAATGAAGATGGTGAATAAGATTCTTTTTTTTAGTTCTGAGGTTGGAGCTATAGATGACATTATAAGCTGAACGCCTTGGCCTTTTGTGAATAAGCATCAACTTCAACTTTAAATGGAGCTGTAGCTGAATTATCCTTACTCATGATAAGTTTTACTTTAGCATTCTTATCTTTGATCAATCCAGCCTGCTCTAATTTCTCTTTAGTAACTGAAGTAGATGCATCAATAGTTTTCTTTGCCACTGAGTTTAAAATGTCACGGATATTTACCACTTGATATTCTTGACGCAGGACATTAACAAAGCCTCTTTTAGGAAGACGCATGTAGATTGGTGTTTGACCACCTTCAAAACCTTGAACTGTAGAGTGACCGGTTCTGGCTTTTTGACCCTTTACACCGCGACCAGAAGTTTTACCTTTACCAGATCCGATACCACGACCAACTCTGATACGAGAATTTCTTTTGATTTTTGGTAGTGCTTGTAGAGAAATAGACATGTTATTTAAGCCAATGAGATTTTAATGATATGACCAACTTTTCTGATCATGCCAAGAGTAGATTGTGTGCAGTTAAGCTCGAAAGAGCTGCCGATTCCTCTTAGACCAAGACCAATAAGGCTACCCTTTTGTCTAGCGTTAAGTTTAGATCCGCCTTTAACTTGCGTAACGGTAATTTTTTTATTTAAAAAGCTGTCGAATTGCATGATTATTCACCTGTTTGATTAAGCGCTAAATTTCTTCTTTTAACGATTTCAGAAATTTCTTTTGATCTTCTTTCAGCTACTAATTTTGGAGAAACTAAAGCTTTAAGTGCAGCAAATGTTGCACCGATCATATTGTAAGGATTGGAAGTACCAACAGATTTAGCTACGATGTCGTGGATACCGGCACATTCGAAAATGGCACGCATAGGTCCGCCGGCAATAACTCCGGTTCCTGCTGGAGCGGCTCTTAAGTAAACTTTTGCTGAGCAAAATCTAGCAAAAATATCGTGATGAATGGTACGACCTTCTTTTAAAGAAACTTTTACCATCGCTTTTTTAGCAGCTTCAAAGGCTTTATTTTTAGCATCAGAAACTTCAGTGGCATTTCCTTTTCCAAAACCAACTCGGCCATTTTTATCACCAACAACAACCAAAGCCGCAAATGACATATTTTTGCCACCTTTTACAGTTTTAGAAACACGGTTAATCGCTACTAATCTTTCGACGATTTCGACGCTTCCTTTTTCTTTTTGATTATTTTTTGCTTGTTTTGACATCTGAAAGTTTTTGTAGGTTAATTTAGAATTGTAATCCAGCTTCACGGCATGCTTCAGCCAAAGCTTTAACACGACCATTATAGATGTAAGCACCTTTATCAAAAACGACTTCTTTGATGCCGATTTTTAAGCAAATGGTAGCAAATTCTTTGCCAACCAATGTAGCTTTTTCAATGCCTTTAATTTTTTTATCTTCGTCAAAATTTAATGTTGAAAAAGATGTTAAAACCTTTCCCTCAATATTAATAAGTTGAGCATAAATATTTTTGTTTGATCTAGAGACCACGATTCTTGGTCGGTTAGTTTTATTGCTCTTAGCAATGTTATTTCTAACTCTAAATTTTCTTCTTTCGTAAGTTGTAAGCATATTACTTTTTCTTTCCCTCTTTTCTTAGGATTTTTTTACCAAAAACTTTCACACCTTTACCTTTATAAGGCTCGGGCTTTCTAAAAGAAATAATTTCGGCGGCCACTTGACCAACTAGGACTTTATCGTCACCAGTAATTATGATTAAATTCGGCTTTTCAAAAGCGGCAGTGATGCCACTTGGTAGAGCATAATGAATTTCGTGACTATAGCCCAAGGTTAAGGCTAAGATTCCTTTATCAACAGCAGCTTTATAACCAACTCCGTTAATTTCAAGAATTGTTTTAAATGGCGTTACTAACCCAGCAACAATATTTTTAATATTGCTTCTGTCCATACCAACAAACATTGAAATATCTGGCATAGCTTTGTCAAGAGCAGAAAGCTTGATTTGCTTATCAGCAAATTCAACTTTTACTCCAAGACTAATTTGATAAGTTTTTTTTACTTTACCAGAATCAAAAGTGAGGATGTTTTTATCCATCGTTACTTTGATAGTATCTGGAATATTAACCGGTAATTTTCCTACGCGAGACATGGTTAAAAACTAAAATATTTTAAAGAGAACTTCGCCGCCAATCTTTTTGATTCTGGCTTCGTGATCGGCAATAACGCCTTGAGAAGTTGAAATAACAACCATTCCCAAACCATTTTTTACTAAAGGGATTTTGTCGGCCGGACGATAAATTCTTCTTCCTGGCTTAGAAATAACCTCAATTTCGTTCACTACTGGATTAGAGTAATGATATTTTAAATGAATATCGAATCTTTCGATATTGCCTTCTTTTATTCTACTGTAGTTAAGAATATAACCTTCGTCCTTTAGGATCTGTAGGATATTTTCTCTCAGGCGAGAAATCGGTGAAGCAATCACCGCTTTTTTTGCCATATAGCCATTTTTAATTCTGGCTACTAAATCTGAAACTGGATGATTAAAAAACATTTATATTACCAACTTGATTTGATTAAACCCGGAATCTGTCCCCAAGAAGCTAGTTCTCTAATTGCAATACGGGACAAGCCGAATTTTCTAAAGTTACCTCTTGGTCTACCGCTAAGTGCACATCTGTTCCTGTGTCTTGTGCGTGATCCGTCGCGAGACATTTCTGAAAGCTTAACTTGCGCTACCAATCTGTCTTCGAATGGTAAAGAAGCGTCTTTCGCAATCGCGATAACTTTCTGCCTTTTTACTTTATGTAATTGAGACAGAGTTTTTCTTCTGTTATTTTTAAGAATAAGTGATTTTTTGGCCATATTACTTGATTGGAAAGTTAAGTTTTTTTAGCAAATACAAAGCTTCTTCTTTAGTTTTAGCTGTAGTTGCAATGGTAATATTCATGCCGAAGATTTTTGGGATATTGTCAAGATCGACTTCCAAAAATACATTGTGCTCTTTCAATCCGAAGCTGTAATGCCCACTTTGGTTAAAACCTTTGGAAGACAAGCCGCGGAAATCTCTGATTCTTGGTAGGGCGATATTGGTCAATCTATCCAAGAATTGATACATTTTTTTACCGCGTAAAGTAACTCGGCAACCAATTGGCAAATCTTTTCTCAACTTAAATGTTGAAATCGCTTTGCGAGATTTAGTTAGAACTGCTTTTTGACCGGCAATGTTAGAAACTTGAGCCGCCAAGTAAGCTAAAAATTTATTGTCACTATCGGTGGCTTTAATACCAACGTTAAGACTAATCATTTTAAGTCTTGGGATTGCTAGATCATTTGTATAAGAAAAAGTTTTTCTTAGATCAGCAATCGAATCTTTATAGAGTTTTTCAGTTATAGTTTGCATCGATTATCCAATTTTTTTTCCAGATTTTTTTGAAACGCGATTCTTTCTAGTGAAGATTTTGCCTTCACCAGCGTCGGTAACGAATTTGACTTTTACCGCTTTGCCATCTTCAACGTGAGAAACGTTAGAGATGTGTATTGGTTTTTCAACTTTCAGTATTTGTCCCGGAGCAGAAGATGTTGGTTTTTTATGGACGGTAGCAAGATTAGCACCTTCCACAACAACTTTAAACTCAGATATAGACGTAATCTTACCAATCTTACCTTTGCTTGATCCGGTAGTAACAATAACTTGATCGCCTTTTTTAAATTTTCTAGCCATATCTTTTTAAAGGACCTCCGAAGCTAATGACGCAATTTTTAGGAAATTTTTCTGTCTTACTTCACGAGCAACCGGTCCAAAAACACGTGTAGCAAGTGGTTCACCATCTTTATCAACCAGAACTAAAGCATTGTCATCGAATTGAACAAAACTACCGTCGGCTCTAGTGATTTTATTTCTTGTGCGAACAATAACACCTTTCGCTACACTTCCTTTTTTCACTTTTGATCCTGGGATAACACTAGTGATTGAAACGACAATAATTTCGCCGATTCCTGTAATCATGTGTTTTGATCCGCCAAGAACTTTAATACATCTAGCTGTTTTTGCCCCTGAATTATCGGCAACAACTAGATTTGTTTGCATTTGAATCATTTGATAAATACCTAATTAGTTAACTTTAAGAGCCCATCTCTTAGTTTTTGAAAGTGGCCTTGATGCAACAATTTCAACCTCGTCACCGACAGTTACTGTCTTACCTTGTGAATCCACCAAGTATTTCTTGTGTACGGTAATATATTTACCGTAGCGTGGATGTTTTTTGTAAGTGGTTGAGAGAGCTTTAAAAGTCTTCTCATCGATGATGTTTAAAATCGTAACTTTCATGTCTTAAGCAGCAACCTTTTTATTATTGATTTGGGTAAAGAGTCTAGCGACTTCTTTTCTTTTATGTTTGTAATCTTTGGCAACGATTGTTTCGCCAGAAGAAGCTTTGATGCGCATCATCAAAAGTTCTTTTTTTAGGCTAGCAATGCTGGCTAAAGTTGATTTCTTTTCTTCCTTTTTCATATCTAAACGTGATTAACTATTTTAGTTTTGAAAGGCAGCTTTGCAGCAGCTTTTTCTAGAGATGTTGCGGCAGATTCTCCGTCGATTCCATCGATTTCAAAAATGATACGACCTGGTTTAATTTTAGCGATGTAATATTCCACATTACCTTTACCACTTCCCATTCTAACTTCCGCTGGTTTTTTAGTAACCGGAGTATGAGGGAAAACCATGATCCAAAGTTTACCGGCACGCTTCATGTAGCGAGTGATAACTTTTCTAGCAGATTCAATCTGTTTAGAATTAAGTTTACCCGGTTCAAGTGCTTTTAAACCAAAAGAACCGAATTTTAGGCTATTGCCATTGGCAGCGGTACCGAGAATTTTCTTCCCACCCTTCTGCGCTTTTCTATATTTTGTTTTTGCTGGAACTAGCATGTTTAGTTAGTTTGTGTTTTTTTCTTTTCGACAAAGCCTTTATGAATCCATACTTTAACGCCAATTACACCATAAGTTGTGTAAGCATTGGCAGTCGCGTAATCGATATTGCAACGTAAAGTATGCAATGGAACGGATCCTTCTTTATACCATTCAGTTCTAGCAATTTCAGCACCGCCAAGTCTTCCGGCACAGCTTACTTTAATTCCAAGAGCGCCATATTTCATAGCAGCTTGCATGGATTTCTTCATAACTTTTTTGAAAGCTGCACGACCTTCTAATTGTTTAGCAATATTTTGCGCAACTAGAGAGGAGTTGATATCTGGCTTGTCAATTTCGACGATTTTCACGTCAACTTTACAGCCAGCAATTTTTTCAACAGCTTGGTTGATTTTTTCAATATCCAAACCTTTCTTACCGATAAGAACGCCCGGTTTAGAAGTTTTGATAATTAAATTAATTTTATCAGATGGTCTTTCAATAATAACGCTACCAATGCCGCAATGAGCATAGTTCTTCTTAATGAAATTTCTGATAGTAACATCATTAATCAGTTTTTTAGCATAATTTTTTTGATCATACCAAACTGACTCCCAATTCTTATTATTGAGGAGCCTAAAACCTACAGGATTTACCTTCTGACCCACTGTGAACTACTCCTTTTTTGTTAGTTTTTTAGCCGGAACTTCTGACTCTTTTTCAGCCAGAATAACACGGATATTACTGAAAGTTTTCAGAATTTTACTTGATTTACCACGACCTCTTGCTGCGAATCTACGTAGTGCGAAAGCGCGGCCGACATCAACATCTTTAATATAAAGATTGTCAACATCCATATTGTGATTATTTTCAGCATTTGCCATGGCTGAATAAACCAAAGCTTGAACAGTTGCTGCAATTTTTAACTTAGAAAATTGTAAAAGTTTTAAAGCTTGAGAAACAGGCAGACCAGTCACGTTCTTGGTTACTCTCATAACCTTTAGTGGACTTGATTTTACTGCGCTTAAATAAGCTACTGCTAATTTTTGAGTCATGATCTTTATGATTTAGTAACTTTTTTATCACCACCGTGACCATAGAAGGTTCTAGTTGGAGCAAATTCACCGAATTTATGTCCAACCATTCCTTCAGAAACTGAAACGGAAACAAATTTTTTGCCATTATGAACAGCAAAATTGATACCCACAAATTGTGGTAGAATAGTTGATCTTCTAGACCATGTTTTAATGATCTGTTTTTTAGAAGATGTTAGATAGTCACGTGCTTTTTTAAGCAAATAACCGTCTACGAATGGAACTTTCCAAGTTGATCTAGGCATGTTTATTTATCTCTTCTTGATTTAACGATAAAACGATTAGAAGGCTTACTTCTCTTTCTGGTTTTCTTACCTTTAGCAGATTTACCAGTTGGAGAAACTGGATGTCTACCACCGGAAGTTTTACCTTCACCACCACCATGAGGGTGATCAACCGGGTTCATTACAACACCGCGAACAGTTGGTCGGATACCGAGCCATCTAGATCTACCGGCTTTACCGATTGAGATATTTTTATTATCTAAATTTGAAACTGACCCGATAGTTGCCATACAATCTAGTAAAAACAATCTGATTTCTCCAGATTGGATTTTTACAAGCGCATAACCACCATCTTTTCCTACTAATTGAGCGTAAGTTCCGGCTGATCTTGAC
>CANGQE010000021.1 GCA_947455845.1 Rickettsiales bacterium | reverse complement strand
CTGCCAATACCCGATTGAGTCCAAAGCCATTGTCGGTTAGGTCAAAACCACTGCGCTTTGATTTTTCTTGGCAGGGCGTTACCAGATTTTGGTGGTCGGTTTTTTTAGGAAAAATGAAGAGAGCACCATTTTTGTGAAGTTTACGACCGGCTTCGGAGTGAAGAGCCCAAGCACAGTAATGAGTTAGAAGTTCTAAATTTTCTTCATCTTGAATTTTGCGAGAAAGTTGTTTTTCGAGTTCGTCAAGATCGTGGTGTGGAAAGCTTAGTTGTTCTAAGATTTTAAATCCGTAATTAGATCCTGAAACAAGTTCAGGATGACAGTGAGAGAGTATTTTAGAGTTACTATAGCGCAAAGCTAAAGCATTGTCATCCTGAACTTGTTTCAGGATCTGTTCAAACCCCGCTGCATCAATCTTTTTCGCCACCACCCTTTGCACAAAATCACGGCGAATTTGGTAGATTATTTTTAGATCTTCGTGATGTTTTTTTAAGATCGAGTTTTCGTTTTCAATGTTGAAGAGCTCAACTAAGAAGTCTTCAAGGATACGGGCTACATTAATTAGAATATTGGATTTCTGCACCGAGTCACCACCTTGCAACTCAGAAAATTTCTCCGCAAGACTAACATCTTTCTCACGTAAATATTCCCCAAACTTACGATCCAATTTCACCAAACCTTCGCGTTGGTAAAGATCATCAAAAGTCATGCCAAATGTAGTTTTAAGAGGATTTTTCAATGGCATTTTTTACGATTAATTCTTCATCAAATTCAAATTTTATATCACCAATTATCTGATATTTTTCATGGCCTTTGCCAGCTAAAATCAAGACATCAAAATCTTCAAGCATGGTAATCGCTTTTTCAATAGCATCTTTGCGACCTGCAATTTCAAGGGATTTTGCGCTGCTGCAACTTACCAAAATTTCAGCACGAATTAATTTAGCTTCTTCGAGGCGAGGATTGTCATCGCTTATAATCACTAAATCCGCCAATTCGCAGGCGATCTTTCCCATTATCGGTCTTTTTTTATTGTCGCGATTACCGCCGCAACCAAATAAAACCACCACCCGATTTTTAGTAATTTTCCGCGCCAATTTTAAAACATTTTCTAAAGCATCGGGCGTGTGTGCAAAATCAATAAAGATTTGTGCTTTGTTAGGTAAAACACCAACACGCTGCATTCTTCCTAAAGCCGGTTGCAAGAGGTGAAAGTTTGTTAATAAATCTACTAATTGTGAGTCGTTTAAATAATTTTTTGCCAAGACATTTCCTAAAGCACAAAGCGCGTTAAATGCCTGAAAATCACCACCAACTGCCAGTTCAAACTGATAATTTTTTTGACAAAATTCAAAAAAAACTTTTTGTCCCAACTCAAATTGTTCAATTTTTTGCAGCCTTAAATCACGTGCCTTAAAGCCATATTCGGTAATGTTAAGATTTCCTTTAGAGCATATTTCTTTGATTTGAGAAAATTCTGCAATGTCGCTGTTTAGAACTGCTGAGCCACCATTTTCCACAACCTTTTCAAATAAAATCATTTTGCAGCGCAAATATTCATCCATTGATTTGTGGTAATCGAGATGGTCTTGAGTGAAATTTGTAAAAGCTCCGACAACAATGTTTACACCATTGATACGGCCTTGCTCTAGACCAATTGAACTTACTTCAATTGCCACATCATCAACTGCGAATTTTTTTAAAATGTGTAAATTTTTGTAGAGAGAAACCACATCAGGAGTGGTAAGAGCCGAATTTTGCAAATGTAATTTTATTTGCTCGTCACACATCACACCTAGAGTGCCGATTGAGGCGGATTTTTTGCCCAAAAATTGCAAAATTTGGCGGGTAAATTCAGCGACGGAAGTTTTTCCATTAGTACCAGTAATCGCGTAAATATTGGCCGGAATCGGATGGTAATAAATTTTTAGAAATTCTATTAAAAGCTCAAAAGGATTTTCCGATTTAATAAAAATTACACCACTTGAATCTTTATTTTCGGAACTTGAAACGACTAGGGAAGCGCCGCTTTTAATGGCATCGGCAATAAATTTTGAACCATCTTGCATCTTGCCAGCCAAAGCAAAAAAAACTGAATTTTTTTTCACCAAACGTGAATCAATGGCAATGTCTTCTATATTGATCTGACTAATTAAATCAGGGTTTCCCGAGATTTCAAAAGCAGTTTTAATTTGAGAAATAATTACAGAAAGCTTCACGAAAAATTGGCAATCAATTGGTTAAATTTCTGTGCCGCTGCTTGCGGATTGGAGTCACGAGTGATCGGACGACCAACCACTAAATGCGAACTACCATTTGTAAGTGCGGTTTGAACATCAGCAACACGTTTTTGGTCATCATTAGCAATGGCTTCTAGCCTGATTCCGGGACTGACAATTAAAAAATCTGAACCGAATTTTTGGCGTAAATTTGGTGCTTCTAAGGCTGAGGCAACAATGCCGTTAAGACCGGAGCTTAAGGCCATTTCGGTTTTTTTAATCACTAAATTTTCCAGTGAAATATTGGGATCAAAACCCATTTCTTCCAAATCTTTTTGATCAAGATTAGTTAAAACCGTCACACCAATAACTTGCATTTTACCCTTATTTTGCGCTGCTTGCTCCATAATACCACGGCTTGCGGTGTGAACGGTCAGAAGATCAATTTCATATTGCGCCAAGTTTTTTACGGCGCGCCCGACAGTTTCAGAAATATCGTAAAGTTTGAGATCAGCGAAAACTTTTTTGCCCTTATTCTTTAGCCATTTAACTAGTTCAAAATAGCCACCACTCATCATTAATTCTAAACCAATTTTGTAGAAAATTACTTCATCACCAATGTCATCAACCAATTTTTTCGCAGCAGCGAGGTCAGGAATATCAAGAGCAACAATTAATTTTTCTTTGAGATTCATATTTAAAGTTTTTTCTCTTCGCCGGCTAGTAAGCGAACAATATTTTCTTTATGTCGGATCAGAATCAGAATGAATAAAAACCAACAGAAGAAGATTTGAGTTAGCGGCGCAGCAAAAATCATTGAAAAAATAATCGAGAAAAAAATCGCAACCAAAGAAGAAACGGCAGAAATACGGAATAGACAAAAGGACAGGATCCAAAAACATAAAACCAAAAATCCGACCATAAAATCAAGTGCAAATAGAACCGCTATTGCAGTAGCCACACCCTTGCCACCCTTGAAACGAAGATAAATTGGATAAACGTGAGCTAACACCGCAGTGGCTCCAACTAAAACCAAAAATAAATGCAAATTACCAATGTCTTGAAAGTTAAATCGGGCAATGATCACCATCGCCGCACCCTTCATTCCATCTAAGATTAATGTGACGAAACCTAGCTTCTTACCAACTACCCGAGCCACATTTGTAGCACCGATATTTTTTGATCCGAGCTGACGAATATCGGTTTTGGCGAAAACTTTGGCTATTACTAGACCGAATGGAATCGCGGCAATAAAGTAAGTTAAAACCAGAAATAAAAACTGATAAAAAATGATCATGAATTATTTGTCTGTAGGGTTATTTGTATTTTTATTTTTACGGAATGCATCAAGAGAAATTACTTTAGCTGACAAATCGATTCCAGAATTTTTTTCTTTGTTGGCAGCTTTATCAGCTTGACTTAATTCACCAAAGTCACCTGATTCTAATTCTTCAAGATCTCCGTAACTCATGCTAAATTTCAAAGCAAAATTCATTGAAGGATCAGAGAAAGAAGTAACGGCTTTGTAAGGAACTAACAGCTTTTCAAATTTACCACCAAAGCTTAAAGAAAGTTTAAAAGTATCATGCTCAACCACCAAAGATTTATATTGGTACTGGATGGCGATGGTCATTTCTTCAGGATATTTTTCAATCAAATGCTTTGGAATCGAAACTCCGGGAAAGCGCGTCATGAAGGTGATGATAAAATAATGCTTACCTGGTAAGCCTGATTTTTCGACTTTTTTTAAAGTTTCGTAAATCACCGAACGCATTGAATTTTCTATAATTTCGTCATATCCGATTAGATCTTGCATAAGATGAGCAGTTAGCAGTTAACAATTAGCAATTAACAATTAGCAAAAAATCTTGGGTCTGAAACCTACTCCAAAATGTTAATTGTTAATTGATAATTGATAATTGTGAAAAAGTGCCCAGCTTCTGTTGACAGGCGCTGGGCGGCCCCGACAAAGTCATTTATGCTAAGCAGCTAAAGCCACTGGAGCAAAGTCGAAGTTGTCATTAGCAAAATTATCATTTGCGTTTACTTTTTTTGAACGGATGCAATGAATTTGGCCCGAAAGCTAAATGCATCACCGGCAGTTTCTCAACCGAGCAAAACCAAATCTTTTATCGCATGTCGAAAGCTGTGTCACCCCCTAGCTTTAAAGCGTAGGTAAAAAGCCCGCCGTCGCTAAAAGCTATGGCGGGCAGCCTTCGCTCTAACGATCTACTTTTGTCGATCCAGCTCGCGCTGGCTCGCCAGCCGTAGCTCGCAAGAGCGAAGGCTGGAGGTGCTGGGTACTGCCCCCAGGTCCATGAACGTTTATTATGACAAGGGTTTATCGCTATAGTCTCAATGACCTTGCGGTCACAGGCGGGAAAAAGTTTAATTGGACAAACTTGTTTGACAAGGGGTTAGGAGAAGAAATTTAGAGAAAGAGTTTTGTTAATAGATCCTGAAACAAGTTCAGGATGACATTATCTGTAGGCACTCTCCATACCGTCATCCTGAACTTGTTTCAGGATCTATTCACAAACTCCCACCTATTTCAAACCTCCACAAAAAAATCTTTAGAAATTAAAATTATCCCCCTCTAAACTGCGTAATAACTTTCAAAATTAATCTCCAAAAAATTTAGCAAAAATGTCTCACGCCAACCCATCTTTCTGCGAATCAAATCCTACTAATCGTAAAAAAGTTGTAATTCTCGGATCAGGCCCGAACCGCATCGGACAAGGCATCGAGTTTGATTACACTTGCGTTCACGCCGCTTTCGCTTTTAAAGAAAATGGTGTTGAAGCCATCATGGTTAATTGCAATCCGGAAACAGTTTCAACTGATTACGATACTTCCGATCGCCTTTATTTTGAACCTCTTACAGCCGAAGATACCATCGAACTCATCAAAAGAGAAATGAGTAACGGTGAACTACTTGGTGTTAATGTACAGTTCGGTGGCCAAACTCCTCTAAGCCTCGCCAAATTTTTGCAAGATGAAAATATTCCAATCATCGGCACTTCACCCGACATGATTGACCTTGCCGAAGATCGCGATCGCTTCAAAAATCTTTTACAAAAATTAGAGTTAAATCAGCCTAAAAATTACATCGCTTATTCAGCAAAACAGGTAATTGAACAAGTTCATGAAATTGGTTTTCCTGTTGTAGTGCGTCCTTCTTACGTCCTTGGTGGACGTGGTATGGCCGTGATTTACGATGAATCTTACTTAATGAAATATCTGGTTGAATATTCCGAAGTTTTTGAAACCGGACCACTTCTACTCGATAAATTTCTAACTGACGCAATCGAAGTTGACGTTGATGCTTTATGTGATGGCGAAGAAGTTTTTGTTGCCGGCATTATGCAACATATTGAAGAAGCCGGAATTCACTCAGGCGATTCTGCTTGCTCAATTCCACCTTATTCACTTTCGCAAAACATGATTGATGAAGTCAAAAAAGCGACTGTAAAAATGGCTCTAGCCTTAAATGTAAAAGGCTTAATGAATGTGCAATACGCCGTTCAAAATGAAAAACTTTTTGTTTTAGAAGTAAATCCACGCGCCTCAAGAACCGTGCCTTTTGTATCTAAAGCAACCAACGTTCCAATCGCTAAAATTGCCTCTCTAATAATGATCGGAAAAAAACTTTCCGAGTTCAATTTAAAAGAAAAAAAGCTCGATTATTTTTCTGTCAAAGAAGTTGTTTTCCCTTTCGCCCGTTTCACTAATACTGACACAATTTTAGGGCCAGAAATGAAATCTACCGGCGAAGTAATGGGCATCGACGTCACCTTCCCACTAGCATTTGCCAAAGCTCAAGCTGCAGCTGGGGTGAAGCTTTTAACTGAAGGCCTAGTATTTCTTTCAGTGAAAGATTCTGACAAAAAATACCTACCGGAAATTGCTAAAAAATTGATCTCAATTGGTTTTAAAATTGTTGCCACTCGCGGCACTGCTAAGTTCCTCGCTGAACAAGATATTGCCGTGACCATCGTTAATAAAATTACCGAAGACAAACCACACGTGGTTGACATGATTGATCGCAAGGAAATTTCTTTGGTCATTAATACTACGGAAGGAGCGCAAGCAACCAAAGACAGCTTTTCAATTCGACGCACTTCTTTGATGAAAGGCGTCAATTACTCAACCACAATTTCAGGCGCTCGCGCCTTGGTTGACGCTCTTGAAGCTTACAAAAATCAAGGCTGTAAATTTGAAGTTAGAGCCTTGCAAGATTTGGCCAATTAATGTCGTTTTTAAAGCAAGAAGCTCACCACGCTTTGCTTTACATTAAAGTTACACCTAATTCTTCCCGCACCAAAATTAGCGGGAAGATGGTTGATGAGAAGGATCAAGAATATCTTAGAATCAATGTTGCTGCCGTTTGCGAAGATAATAAAGCCAATGAGGAATTGATAAAATTTTTGGCGAAGCTTTTAAAAATTTCTAAAAATAAGTTTGAGATTATTCGCGGTGAAACGTCGCGGGTGAAGGTGGTGAGGGCTTTGGGAGTGGTAAATAAAACCTACTTTACGAAAATAGATCCTGAAACAAGTTCAGGATGACGATGTAGGAAAATTCTAAAGTTACTGTCATCCTGAACTTGTTTCAGGATCTATTTTACACCTCAATCGTCACGCAAACCGGACAATGATCTGAAGCTTTTTCTTGATCCCGCACCCCTTTATCCTCAATTGATGCAGCCACAATTTTATCTGACGCTTGCGGCGAAGTTAAAAGATAATCAATGCGCATACCCTTATTGTGCTGCCAAGAGCCACCACGGTAATCCCACCAGCTAAAGGCCTGAGTTTGTTGATTACAGGCACGATAAGAATCAACCATTCCTAAATTTAAAATTGAGCGAAATTTTTGACGCTCTAACGGATGAAAACAAATGCTGCCGTTTAAACTTTTAGGATCAAAAACATCAATTTCTTCTGCCCCAACATTGTAATCACCGCCAAAAATTTGCACTTCATCAAACTCAAGCAAGCTAGTAAAATGCGCCTTCAAGCGCTCAAAAAAATCTAATTTGTAAATAAATTTTCGACTGTCTTCTACCTTCTCTCCTTCCAATAAATCACCACCACCATTAGGCACATAAATTGAAGCAACCCGTATCGCTTTACCATTAACCGAAAGCACCGCCTCCACGTAACGCGCTTGTTCATCAACCTCACCATTCAATGTTGGCAAGGCTTTAACCACATCTTCAATTTTAAATTTGGAAAGAATTGCCACACCATTGTAAGATTTCTGACCAACCACCGCAGTATTGTAACCCGCGTCAAATATGGCTTCGTAAGGAAAATCAGTTTCAAGACATTTTAACTCTTGCAATAAAACTACATCGGGATTGGAGGTTTTTAACCATTCCAACAACCTTGGCAGTCGGGCTTTGATCGAGTTTACATTAAAACTAGCTATTTTGATTTGAGGCATTTTGATTTTGTTTTGGGAGTTGGAATCCTGAGCTTGTTTGAAGGATCAATTTCTCAATTTATTAAACACCTAAATTCTCAAAATTCCTGCCGAATTTTCAGCATAACAAAGTGCGATTGGTAAGTCGATTTTTTCTCCAAACCACATTCAAAACCAAAAGTGACATCATTCAAATAATAAGCCTCAATCGCCCCGCCAAATCTTAAACTTTGACGATCAGTTTGAGTAATTTGCCAATTAAAATTAGAAGATTGTCCGATGAAATTTGCGCTAGTATTTGGTGCATCATTTACAAAACTGTAGCCGTAGGAAGCTTTTAAACTGGTAACCAATTTAGTGAATTCTGGAATTTTTTTAACTTTGCTTTCCCAACCTAACTTTAAACCTGCTTGCCCTTCCATAAAATCAGCTGTCACAGCTTGAACCTTTAAATTTAAAGTGTCTGCACCATTTTCAGAATAACCACCAACATTATTGCGTAGAAAATTTAGAGATAATTCCGGAGTTAAACTAAAACCGCGACGAAAATTTTTAACAAAACCGCTACTAATTTTTGCCGCGTAAGTTTGTCCAAAATATCTGGCCGTAGCATTAGAATTAAGAGCTAGAATTGAGCGATTAGAACTGAACTGATTCCAAGCAAAACCAACCACATTATTTAAGAAAAATTTACCAAAATTTTGGCTGCTGTAAAAATTAATTTGGTGGGTAGTGATTAAATTATTCTGCAACTTATTGGTCGATTTTACATCTGATCTGGCGTAACTTAATGCCGCACCAATCAAGCTTGTACTGGAAATTTCCCGATCTAACCCCGCAATAAATCCAATGGAATTAGTTTGGTATCCTTCATCATATTTTACGGTATTTTGAGTGGCGGCGCTACCGAAAGATTCTACCCAAAAACCATCCGCTAAATCATTGCGAACCTTTGCAAGTCTAGTCTCACTAGCCATCATTGAATTTCTGACAATATTGGAACTAACTGCCAAAGCAGCTTTGCTTGATTGCGGCGCTAACTGATTAATTGTTTGAGTTAGAGCGTCTCCGCTGAGACCACTGCTGTCTAGATATTCCTGAAATTGCAATAATTCGCCGCTGGTATTAGCGCCGATCTCATTGAGATTTTGGTAAATATTTTGGGTATTTTTATTGGTGGTAACTTCACTGGCTGTGAGTCGATTAATATTTAAGATCAAGGAATTATCAGTTGCTTGAGTGGTGAATTTTAGTAATCCGTAACTGTTAGAAACTGCGCCATTAATTGAAATATTAGAGCTATTAATTGCATTAATGGATGAGCCACTTGCAGCATTAATAATCGTTAATTTTGTGCCGTCTGAAATATAACCTTGGTCAGCTCCGGTAGTGATTGCAAGCTTGGTGTCAGCGGAAATATTAGCTAGTCCATCAACAGCTAGATTTCCGACAATTTCATCTCCCAGACTGATTGCCAGAGTGTCACCAGCAATTAAGGAAAAATCTCCCGTCACTATTTGGCTTTTCGAACCGATGTTAATTACGCCCGCGCCACTTCCTGCAACATTACCGAAAATGCTTAAATTATCCGCTGCATAAAAATTTAAACTACCATCCAGCAAAATATTAGCAGCGTAAATATCACTCGCAGTAGTCACGGAAGCTCCAGAATTAATATTTAAATTTGCCAAAGCATTGCCGGAAATTCCAATCGCATTACTGGGTGAAAAATTAACTCCTGAAATATTTAAAGTTCCCACAGAGTCGCTTAAACCTTGAATTGCACCGCTTACTGAAAATCCACTTTGTAGCGTCAGAGTAGCATTTTCATCAATTGAAATTGTGCCTGCATCAATGCTGGCACTAGAAGTTAAAGTGCTGCCCGAATTAATATTTAAAGCAATGAGGTCATTGAAGTCAGTGCTTTGGTTGAAGGAGGAATTAATGTTAACACTTCCTGACGCGCCATCAACTTCTCCACTAATTGTGCCGCCTAAAATGTTTAAAACACCGCCACCAAGACGAATGCCTCCCGTAAGATTGCCGGAATTGGTAATTACTGCGCCCGCACCCGAATTGTAAATCGCGTAATTGGTGGAAATAATGTTACCGGAATTGCTGATTGTAGAATTATCACCCTCAGAGCGAATGCCGTAAATACTGGATCCGCTGCCAGTTGTAATTGTGCCGGAATTGGTAATTTGGGTGTAATTATCTTTGGAATAAATGCCGTGAGAACTGCTGTTAATTGTACCCGCATTATTAACCGTGCTGTAATTGCTTGAGCTAGCTGTTGAAGCAGTGCCTGTGCTAACGTAAATACCGTAAGAAGTGGAGCCAGAAGTATTAATTGTGCCGGAATTAGTGATTTGATTGGCATCACCATTTAAATAAATACCGTAACTCTGGGCCGCGCTAACCGTACCTGAATTGGTTACTGAGTTGTTGTTACCGTTTAGATAAATGCCGTAGGAAGTAGTGTTTAAGGTGTTAATTAATCCCGAATTGCTGGCAGTATTGCTATTACCACCAAGATAAATTCCGTAAGATGTAGTGCCTTGGGTATTGATGGTTCCCAAATTGTAAACATTGGTAAAATTGGCAACGCTGATGCCGCGCCCCGAAATGCCCGTAGTTAAAATTGTGGCCCCAGTATCGTTAGTTATTTGATAGTAATTGCCACTCGACCTAATGCCATAGGCGCTTGCTGTAGCACCAGAATTACCCGTAGTAATAGTGAAAGTATTTTTGATTTTATTTAAACTAGAGCTGGTGCCGGAAAGAGAAGTTATGATGCCGCTAGCGCTAGTGGTAATATCTCCCGTAGTCGTGTAATCAGTTTGACCGGAAGTTAAAGTGACAGCTTGCGCATTACTCGCGAAAAAAATGAGACAGCAGAATCTCAAAAAGTGGTGACTTTTTGTGGACATGATTGGGGTTTGTTGTTGTGGTGTAGGCCTTGTGTGAAGGCTTTGTTAAGTGTGAGACCTTTTAGGAACGAGAGAGATTTTTTTCAAGGGTTTTGTTTCCCACATGTTGTCACCCCGCAACAAGTGCGGGGTGACAAACGTGGTGAGATTGGAGTGCAAAAAATAACCTACTCCGCGATAAACTCCGGCACATCAGTTTCAATCTTCAACTTCTTACCAAAATAATCCGCCATCTCGATTCTGTAAGCGTGCAAACAAAGTCTTTTACACAAGTCTTTGCGCACAACTTCCTTCCCACCATATTTTACGTCATTCAAAATCGGGTGACCAATTTCTTTGCAGTGAACCCGCAATTGGTGAGTACGTCCCGTCAATGGACGCAATTCCATCAAAGCAAAATCTTCAAAATTTTCTAAAACTTTGTAATCAGTAATCGCCTCTTTTCCGTCAGTGTAATCAGGACAAACTTTTTCGTTTTTGCCTAAAAGTTTTTTACGCAGCGGAATTTTAATTGTGCCTTCTTCTTTTTTCACAGCGCCATGAACCAGAGCTAGATAAGTCTTCTTAATCGATTTGCTTTTGAAAGCATCGGTCAAAAATTCGGCTGATTTAGAATTTTTAGCAATCAGCAGAATGCCACTAGTATCTTTATCAAGACGGTGAACCAGTTGGTAATTTTCTTTGTTTTTAAGCAGCGGTAAAAAATCATTTACTGAAATATCAATCCCGCTTCCACCTTGAGTAGCAAGACCGGATGGCTTATTGATGGCAATGATATTGTCATCTTCGTAAATGATGCAGGACTTAAATTTTTTAACTTTTTCAGCGGAAATTTTAATACCTTGAAAGGCTCTTTTTTCTTGAGTATCGAAGCGTTTTTTGAGATCAGCAAAAATTTCAACTTGGTCCGAATCTTCCATTTTGTAAGATGCATCAACCCTTGCACCATTAATTTTAATTTTCTTTCCGCGAATTATCTTTTGCGCCAAACCAAAAGAAATATCGAATTTTTTACAAAGAAATTTATCGACGCGAAGACCCGACATCTCGGCAGTTACTTGAAATACAGACATTTAAAGGATTATTTTTGTTAAATAGAAGCCGAAAAATAGCGCTAAAATTGAAATTGTTACCGAAGCAATTACGTAGAACGCAGCTT
>CANGQE010000020.1 GCA_947455845.1 Rickettsiales bacterium | reverse complement strand
GGCCATGGATTAACTTCAAAAAAAGAGGAACCAAAAAAATTACCTTCTTCTTGAGAAATTATTCCACTCTCTCATCTTTCAGACCGCTTCACGGCACACTATGCAATTTTACCCAATAACTAGGAAACAATAGATAAGATCAGCATGCTAATCGTCAAACCAAATAACATTCAACCTATTCGACCAAGCCAATGTAAGGCCGCTAGAGATTTACTCTCGTGGAAACAAAGCGATTTGAGCGAAAAGTCCTCAATTGGCGAATCAACCATCGCAGATTTTGAGAGAGGGGCGAGAGAGCCAGCAGCAAGAACTCTAAGAGACATTAGAAATGCTTTTGAAAATGAGGGGATAAATTTATTAATGACGAAAAGTGGCTTGGCGTAAAGCTATCAACCAAAACCCAAGTAGATAGAATCAAAAAAGATCGCTGAGCTGAAGGAAATATATCTTCAGCATTACGCCAGCGGTCTACCTGATTACATAAAAACAAACCAAATTCTCATTTAAAATGCCTAGGAAGGGAAAAGAAAAAATTATCGATTATATTGAAAATGGTAATTTAGAAAATTTAAGGATTTTTCTGCAAAATAATCCGGATTTGGATCTGAATTTTTTGGACAGTGAAAAATCCCTATCTCCACTGCATTTCGCCGCCGCAAAAGGGGGTGATTACATAATGAATTTATTGATTGATCATGGTGCGAAGGTTGATATAAATAGTACTCGCAATACGCAGCCAATACATTTTTGCACAAATGCCAAAGTATTAAAAATTTTATTAGATAAAGGAATTGATGTAAATATTTGCGATAATATAGGTTATACCCCGCTACACTACGCTGTACTTATTGGAAATTCCCAAGTTGCTATGGAATTAATGGAAAGAAAGGCTGATGTAAATATTCAAACTGTTACGGGACAAACAGCAAAAGATATTTTACTTGAAAAAATATTTGAAGAAGGATCTGGGTTAGGATGCGCAAGAAATCAAGAAGATGCGGTGGAATATTATAAAAAACTTTTAAGCAGCGGAAATCTCAACGATAACATCATCATTAGATATTCTATTTTGGAGATGATGAATAATGTTCTTGCAAAAACAAAAGAAGAGCTAACTGGTTTAGGTTCGCATCCAAAAGAAGAGCTTTTTCTAGGATTACAGAAAAAACTTCAAAAGTCCTATGTAGAGACGCAAGAGAATATTGATAAAAAATATCAACAAATTTTCAACATTGAGGAAGGAAAACTTTGGTCATATGAAAGAAGAAATGCTGAGCTTTTGAAGTTTATAAACACAACTTTAGCTGCAGTTATTAAATATCATAACCCCCTTATCTCATTTATAGATTCCAAGTACTCACTCTCAAATGAAGAACGAGATTTGTCTGAAAGTTTGGCGTTATTTAATAGTGCTGGAATGATAAGAATGGTTAGTAGAGCTATACATTCTCTTCCTGGAGAAGTGAGAGGAAAATACTCGGATAAATTGCCATTCAACTCAAATCCGTGGCATAGATTAGAGATACTTGGTAAAGTTGTGGCTCCTTTAGGTGGTGTGGATAAGGATATGACCTCAACAGAAGAAAAACGGTCTATTATAGCAGTCACAAACAGCAGTAAAAAGCCATTCTATTTAAGACTTGCAAAAGACATTCACGACGAAATTCCTGTCACAGAATCGGCTTTAGTCGACATAATTAAGGAAGATTTACCAAATCTACTGCACCTCACGACAAAAATGTTTAACGATATAAGGGGAGTGCAAACAGAAATAGATCCCATAGAGCTGAGTAATATCTTGGCAATCACAAATCATGTAATGACAAATGATTCATTTGAAAGACTTGGTTTGTTAACTATTCCAAGCGGTGTCCAAGAATTATTACACCTTGAAGATCAATCACCTGAGATAATAGACAATGATATTGCATTATCAGGAACATTAGATGGTTACAATCTTAATTTTTCTTTATCAGAAAGTTTAGGGGACGGTGATTGTGCTTTCCGAAGCTTACTTGGAGGAGAATTTCTACAAGGTGCAATTGATAGATCTACGATAATAAAAATTATTAGTGATGAAATAGATAGTCAGGAAAATATTTCAAAATCGGACTATATTAGAGGACTCATAGCGATAGATATAGAACAAAAATATCAAGAGTATATTTCAGGAGAAGCATTAGAAATTTATTTCCCTCAAAATTTAAAAGATCTGTTTGAAGAGTGCAGAACTAAAGAATTAGGCTTTAATGGAAGCGAGAAGGAAAGAAGTAATATGTATTCTCAGGAAATTCGTAAAAGATTTCTGGAACCAAACTATGTAAAATCTTATCTTACTGAGTACATTAGTGGTCATCCAAATTATAAAGATGTTTGGCCTATGCTCGGTGGAGTTGTTGATGCAGCTGCTTTGTGCCTTGAAAAACAAGTTCATTATTGGCATGTAAACAATGGCAAATTAGAACTATTACATAGCAATAAATTGTATGAAGAACCTGAGGAAACAATTCATATACTTCATAATGGGATTCACTTCGATAGATTAATGCCAGGAAGCATTCCTGATATTTTGCCAACCAACAATCAAAAAATCTCTCCAGATTTTATAGGTGATTTCGGGTTAGCACTTGCATTGCAGATGTCTTTTGATCGCCTTAACAGCCCAACTGATTCCAGTCATTTTAGAAAAAAAATTGAACGTGAAAAATCTGCTGTAAGAGTAGTAGATACTATGAGCAATAGCAGCAAAGAAAAAGATCTGGGTGGAATAGAACATCCGCACGCAAGCCTTTTGGACCATTCGCTTGATAGAATTGATTTTAAGGAGCAAAAACAAAAATACTCACTATTGAGGAGATTGCAGTATGTTGGAGAATTTCTGACAGAGCAACACACGCCGTCTTCCGTTAAAAGTACTTTCGCAGATGTTGATCTTGACGCTTTTAGAATAGTTAGAGATGCAATTTGTCATCCTTGGGATCAAAATTATCATCAAATTCTGAAAGAAGCTCTCTCTAACGAAACTTTGCTTGATAGCTTTTTAGGTGATTTAAAGAAATTAAACCAAAAAATACCTGATTTTTTGGAAAAATATTATTCTCAACTTCAGTATGATAGTGACCCAGATATAATGTGGTCAAACATCAAGGACTTTAATTTGAGACCGAAAGTAATCCCAGCAAAATCTTCTTATACAGAGAAAAATGATTTCATTCCAAGTCAAAATTTACTACAAGACGACGAAATATCTAACTTACTTGGTAGGTTAATCAAACCGTCCGGTTTTAAAGATGCAAAAGAAGTGGAAGAAGTAAGGAAAGAATGGGATGAAATTTTACATGGCGGAAAGTCACTCGCCAATTGTCAAACCAATATAAAACAATATTTTCCTTCTAAAAAAACTGATAAAGCTGCTAATGGGGAATGTTCTGAGCTTTATCAAAAAGCGGAAGAAACTTTCTCAAGTCTATTTTCAGAGTTAAGAAAAAAAGAACAATCCGACAAAACTAATACAAAAATTAGCAGATCAACAAACAGTGAATTTCCCAATATAAGAAAAATAGCAAACCGATTAGAAGCAAAGACAGATAAGTCTAGCAGACCAAGTAAAACAAAAAAGGCTAGAATCGCCTTAGATGCTATACAAAACCTAAAACAAATTTTAGAAGAAGAAAGTGGTGTAAAAATTAATGGATCGAAGAATGATTTTGTTCATCATAATCCATCTTATTTCTCAACTTTTAATAAAAAAATAAGTGAGGATGTTGAGTTAAGATATGCTTTAGAATATAACTTATACCTTGCTTTAGAAATGACTCTCGCTGTTGCTAAGTATAGAGAATCATCCCAAACTTTAAAGGATAAGGTGCCAAAAATTGAGAAAGAAAGAAAGTACTTAGCCCATGGAGATGCTGTGATGGATAGTGAAGATTCTAGGTTTAATAGAATAAATCCTCTCGAAGATAGAATTTTAGTTCACAAAGTGATCAATGTCATTTTTGAGTTAGAAAATGATCTAACAACAACTATAAAAAAATTAAATGAGCAGCAGATATCTTCTGGCACTATATCTGTTACTAGTGCTTCGAATTTACAAACCAACTCTATGGTAAATTCATCTAATCGAACTTGGACTGAGAACATGATTAATTCAAATAAAAAAGGCATCACGCATGACATTTGAATGCAGAAAAGGCTCTCCGTCGCATCTAGGGCACACTACTTTAAATTCCCTTTCGTCAAACGACCCCTTACTGTCTTTAACCGCTTGTCTCAAAGAAGATGACTTACTCATGTTTCAATTTTTTGTGTTTATGTTCTTGTAAAATGACTCATTATCCAAAACTCACCCTAAAAGGGGTAACTTCAGGAAACGGATTATAAAGTACGTTAAGGTTTTAAATATCCCGCTAAGCCTTGATTTTACTATCTCCAATTTTATCACTTTGACGCCAAATATAATCACCAGTTAAATTAATATGCTCCCAACCAAGTGGTGATAAATATTGAAACAGATTGGTATCGAGTTTTTCGTTATTCCGACCAAGTGCTATAACCGCCTTTTCTAAATACACTGTATTCCACAATACGATTGCAGCCGTTATTAAATTCAAACCGCTAGCACGATATCTTTGTTGTTCAAAACTGCGATCACGTATTTCTCCTAAGCGATTAAAGAATACCGCTTTTGCAAGAGCATTGCGTGCCTCACCTTTGTTTAATCCAGCATGGACCCTTCTGCGTAAATCAACATTTTGTAACCAGTCCAATATAAATAATGTGCGCTCTATTCTGCCAAGTTCGCGCAAGGCAATAGCGAGTCCATTTTGACGCGGATAACTCGCTAATTTTCTGAGCATTAATGACGCAGTTACCGTTCCTTGTTTTATGGAAGTAGCTAGTCTTAGAATTTCATCCCAATGGTTGCGGATATGATTAATATTAAGATTGCCACTTCCGATCATTGGCTTAAGCGCTCCATAAATCTTATCAGATTTTGGAATATAAAGTTTGGTATCTCCCAAATCCCGTATACGTGGTGCAAAACGAAATCCAAGTAAATGCATCATCGCAAAAACATGATCAGTAAAGCCCGCAGTGTCAGTGTAGTGTTCCTCAATTCTGAGATCAGATTCGTGATAAAGTAATCCATCCAGCACATAAGTTGAATCACGTATTCCAACATTTATTACTTTTGAGCTAAACGGAGCATATTGATCAGAAATGTGAGTATAAAATGTTCGCCCTGGATCGGTGCCATATTTCGGATTAACATGACCGGTACTTTGTGCTTTGCCACCAGCACGAAATCTTTGTCCGTCAGATGAAGATGTTGTTCCATCTCCCCAATTTTCTGCGAAGGGTTGTTGAAGTTGAGAATTCACAATCTCTGCTAAAGCTTTTGAGTAAGTCTCATCTCTAATGTGCCAAGCCTGTAGCCAGGATAATTTGGAATAAGTGGTTCCGGGACAAGATTTGGCCATCTTAGTTAATCCCAGATTAATGCCATCTGCCAAAATTGCCGTTAACAACAAAATTTTATTTTGAGGTTCTTCGCCAGTTTTCATGTTAGTGAAGTGCTTGCTAAAGCCTGTCCAAGAATCTACTTCCAATAAAAGATCGGTAATTTTGACATGAGGTAATAACGCGGATGTTTGATCAATCAAAGCCTGCGCAGTATCAGGCATTATCGCATCCAGAGGTGTAATTTTAAGGCCGGATGTGGTGATAATCGCCTCGGGTAAATCGTTAGATGCAGCCATAGAATTGGCGGCTTCAAGTTGTTGTTCCAGCTGCGTCAGCCTGTTGTTTAAATATTGGTCGCAATCTGTTTCTACAGGAAGAGGAAGGTTGTTAGCTAGTTTAAGTGCAACAAAACTTTCGAGGGGTAATAAATATTCTTCAAAATCTTTAAACTGGCGCGAACCTTGTACCCAAATATCACCAGAGCGTAGTGCATTTTTTAATTCAGATAATGCACATAACTCATAGTAGCGCTTATCAATACCGTTATCAGTACGAATCAGTTTGCTCCACCTTGATTTAATAAATTTCGTAGGTGCGTTGTCAGGCACTTTACGAATATTCTTAGAATTCATGAAGCGCAGCATTTCAATAGCTTCGAGCACATCTGTTCCTGCAGGCGGTGCGCGAAATTTTAATACATCTAAAAATTCTGGTGCGTAGCGACGCAACGTAGCATAACTTTCGCCAACGTGATGCAAAAAATCAAAATCTTCATGTTGAGCTAGTGTTTGCGCCTCGTTAACGCTAGCAGTAAAGGCATCCCATGGAATTACGGATTCAATAGCAGCAAATGGATCGCTACCATTTTGCTTCGCCTTCAATAAAACTTGGCCAATGCGGCTATACAACAAGACTTTGTTATTAATGTCTTTTCCAGATTCTTGGAACTGCTTTTGATGCCGATTTTTCGCAATGTTGAATATCCTGCCCAAGATACGATCATGTAAGTCAATAATTTCATCTATGATTGTGGCCGTACTTTCTGTAACAAGTGCTACTAGTGTTGCATAACGACGTTGCGGTTCAAATCTAGCTAAATCTGCCGATGTCATTTGACCGCCCTCTCTAGCAATTTTAAGAAGACGGTTTTGATGAATTTTTTGACCAATATTTGCAGGAAGGGCAATTGCTTGTAGAACTTTGAGTCTTTCTATGTGTTCAAGCATATGCCGAGAATTCGGCCTAGTTGGTGATTGTTTTAGCCATATTAATTGTGTGATCTTTGAGCCATCTTTAAATCTTAATAAATCATCAAGTTTCTGACGATGACTATCAGATAACGATTCAGTTAAAGATTGATGAATATGTCTAATGGCGTGAGTTATAGCCTCTGCACAAATGCGCTCAATAACACTTATCTCTGGCAACAGTATGTTTTGTTGGCGCAACCTTTCCGCTAAAGCTTCTGCCAATACTAGACCTTTGTCAGTCTGTATTGCGAGATCAAACAAGTGAGTAACTGTTGGTCGGTAGTGTTTCATTGTAAAAGACTGAAAACCAAACACCTCTTGCAATTCAAGTAAGTGCTCGCGCCGCGTTTCACTACGAATCCCATATTCATTCCATGAAGATGGCGAAATTTTCAGTTGTGCCGCGACCAGAGCGAGTAATGATGCAGGCGGCAATTCATTCATCCCCAGCCTAATACCGGGATATCGCATATAACAAAGCTGAATAGCAAAACCTAAACGATTTGCCGCCCCTCGATGTTGATTTATTATAGCAAGATCGGCATCGCTAAGAGTGTAGCGTCGAATCATTTCCTCATTACCTTCTGGTAGCGAAAGTAAGCTATCTCGCTCCAATGTTGACAAGATTGAACGGCGTGGCATGTGCTAGTTATTTATCGCTGCGTAAATATTGATACAGAGTTTCGCGACTAATGGCGAACTCACGCGCGAGATGTGATTTTTTTTCACCAGCTTTTGCGCGCTGACGCAACTCAATCGCGCGCTCATCAGACAATGCTTTCGCACGACCTCGATAAACACCTTTTTGTTTAGCTAAGGCAATGCCTTCGCGCTGACGTTCTCGAATCAAAGCTCTTTCAAACTCAGCAAAAGCACCCATCACTGATAACATCAGGTTAGACATTGGCGATTCTTCGCCAGTAAATGTTAAATTCTCTTTAATAAATTCGATGCGAATGCCGCGCTTAGTAAGGCTTTGTACTAAGCGACGAAGATCATCTAGGTTGCGAGCTAATCGATCCATACTGTGAACTACAATAGTATCGCCTTCGCGCACAAAAGAGAGTAATATTTCTAACTCTGGACGATGAGTATCTTTACCGGACGCTTTTTCAGAAAACAGCTTGTCGACTTTAACATTTTCTAATTGACGCTCCAAGTTTTGATCAAAACTACTAACCCTTACATAACCAATTCTCTGACCTTTCATAAAAACCCTTAAAAAAGTGAATAATGTCAGGTAAGGATCTTTGACCCTTAAAGATAAGTGTCAACTAATTGAAAAATACACCTTATTCTGACTATATTATTTATTGTGGCCTGACATCTAGTTAGAGTATACTCTAAGTTGACCATATAAAAAGTTGATTTGTCTGTGTCGTCTAAACTTATTTCAAATTTTTTATCACAAATTCTTCAAAAGAATTTACCGCCGCATTGTTATTTTTATGCTTAAGCAATGAAAAGTGACTATCTTTAAGTTCGGGTAAAAGATTTGATCTGATTACTTTAATTTCTGGCGGAATAATCGTATGAGGAAGAACTGTAATTCCTAATCCAGCTCTAACGGCGGCAATCTTTCCAGCGTAACTATTGCTGGAAAAAGATAGGCGCCATTTAATTTTCTTTTTTTCAAGAGAACTAATTGCTTTTTCACGGTAAAGACAGGGCTTTGGGGAAAGAACCATTGGAATTACCTCACCTTTTTTTATTAATCTGGAATCTCCCACCCATTCCAGTTTTTCTGAGAGCAATTCTAACTCATGATTAAACTCATGCGGAGGACTCATTTTAACAACAACCAAATCAAGCTCATTATTCTTGAATTTTTCGTATAAATTAAGGGTTAGATCGCACTCTATATTAAGTAAAATCTTGGGATGTATTTGAGAAAATTCTCGCAAAACATCATAAAGAAACACACTGGCAAAATCTTCTGGAACGCCAAATCTCACTTCTCCTTTCAGCTCAGGCTCTTTAAAGCAATCTATTGCTTCGCGGTGCAGCGCAAATATCTGCCTTATGTATCCTAAAAAAACCTCACCTTCATTGGTTAAGGAAAATATTTTTCCTCTCACGAATAGCTGCTTTCCAACAAAATTTTCTAACTTGGCGATTTGCTGACTAACTGCAGATTGAGTTCTGCCAACGCGACTTGCTGCTTTTGTAAAACTTCCAGTGTCGGCAACGGCGATAAAACATTGTGCTGATATAGTGTCGATAGCCATAAGGTTTTCTAATATTAGTTATAAGAATTATGAGTTTTACTTTTATGACAAGAAAAGCTTATATAATCAACAATTAATATAAACCTTTCTAATAACTAAATTTGGTGAGAAAAATATGGATTCTCTTTTTTACATCGACGGCTTGGCAAAAGTTGTAATTTTCTTGATCGTTTTCATTGGCTTAGTTGTAGCGCTTTTTGCCAAACAATATCTGAAAGGTGACTCTAGATATGGTCTTTTTTTCTCCACGTTTCCTCTAATTATTATATCGGTAATAATAACGGTATCGGCCAACAATATTTTTCTTTTTCTAACTTCTTGGTTCTTAAGTAACGCGATTTTGGTTTTGATGATGATTCATAAACCAAATTGGAAATCGGCTTTGGCATCTGGAAAATTAGCAGCAAAAAATTTTCTGATTGGATTTTGCTGCTTAAGCCTTGGATTAGTTTTGTTATCTCATCAAACAGGTCAAACTTCAATTCAATCTACCCTTGCTTTTGAATATGAAGATCAAGCGCAGCTAATAATCGCTTTGTTGCTAATCTTGGTTGCGGCAATGACGCAATCAGCAATTTATCCTTTCAATTCTTGGCTAACTAGCTCGCTTAACTCTCCAACTCCCGTATCAGCATTGATGCACGCTGGCCTTGTAAATGGTGGTGGAATTTTACTAGCAAGATTTGCGCCGCTTTATTTTAACTCACCAAAAATTCTGACTCTAATTTTTGTCATCGGAATTACGACGGCGCTGGTTGGAACATTTTGGAAGTTAATACAAAGCAATGTTAAAAGCATGTTAGCTTGCTCAACAATGGGACAAATGGGATTCATGCTTGCTCAGTGTGGCCTTGGATTATTTTCCGCCGCAATAGCGCATTTATTTTGGCATGGCTGCTTTAAATCTTACCTCTTTCTAACTTCTGGCGCGGCGGCGCAAGAAAAGAAATTTGATCTTAAATATCCGCCCAGTTTTACCTCTTTTGTCTCAGCTTTAATTTGCGGAATATTTGGGATTTTGAGTTTTTCTGCAATCGCAAATAAAAATTTACTCTCACTTGATAGCAACACTGTGTTGTTTAGTGCCGCCTTTATTGCCGCAACTCATTTGGCATTAAATATCTTGCGAGAAAAGCCGTTAAAGAATTTACCAATAGGAATCATTCTAACATCAATTGCAGGAGCTTTATATGGTAGCAGCATTCACATAATAGAATCTAAATTATCACTATCTGAGCTCTATAATCCTCAAGCTCTAAACGCCTTTCATCTATTGGCGATTTGCATCTTCATTTCGTTGTGGCTGGGGCGGCTTTTTATTCATAATCCCAAGAAGAAAATGTCACATCTGATGGCGAAGCTTTATGTGAAAGCGCTAAACGCCAGTCAGCCAGCTTCAAGCACTATTACAGCTAATCGTAATCAATATAAATTATAGGAGAGATATGAAAAATCCGGTTAAAATCGAAGAACAAAATCAAGATATCGCATATCTTTCAAAGTCTGCTTGGGCAAAAATGGCTCCGTTCTGGCCACTAGAAAATTTAATTGCCTGTAACCCTTTGCAAGGATTTGAGAATTTGCCTTTCAAAGAAGCTTTAGAAAAAGCCTCAACTCATTTCGAGCAAGAAAATTTACCAAAAAAAATCGACGAAATAAATCGTCAAACCATCAAATGGTGTCAGGTTTTTTTTGATCAAGGTCAGGCAACAATTAAAATGCCAAATCGTCATTTAGGATTCTATAAATCTTGGCTGCGGCTTGCTCAATTTGATGATAAATTACACAAAAATTCTGCCGATAAAATAGGGCAGTTAGCCTCGATACCCAGAAACGCCGATGAGGCAATATTTTACTGTTTAAAAGCGCTAAATATCAAAAAAGATGAGCAAGAGAAGTTTCTTACTTTAATGCTTACAAGCCTTTCTGGCTGGGCTTCCTATGTGAAATATCTTGGGGAGTGGAAATGCGATGATGCAAAAAATGATAATAACCAAATTGATTATCTGGCTGTAAGATTGGCGATAACTCTTTTGATGTGGCCTGAGGCAAAGTCTTTGCTGTTATGGCATCAAAATATTGAGCCGCAACAAAAGCCTAGAATACAAATGTTGGCAATTGATAGAAATGAAAAAATTTATCAGAAAGATTTGATTAAGAAATTACTGATTTCTACAAAATCCAAATCAGAAAAAAATACAAAAACTCCCGACGCGCAATTTGTCTTCTGCATTGATGTTCGATCCGAGCCAATGCGCCGCACCTTAGAATCAAAAGGAAATTACGAAACCTTTGGATTTGCCGGATTTTTTGGAATTCCGGTAAAAATAGAAAATGAGATTACTCAAGAATCCTATTCCTCTTGCCCAGTTTTGTTAAAACCACAGCACAAAATAGCTGAAAAATCCTCATGCTCCAAACTGCACTTACAAAAAGAGATTGAGCGATTCAAAAAATTTGGCGTCGCAAAAAAATTCTATCAATCACTCAAATATGGATTCACAACCCCATTTGTTTTGGCAGAAGCAATTGGAATATGGAGCGGCGGCTGGATGACTTTTCACAGCCTTGCGCCAAAAACCGCTAATAAGATAAAACAAAAATTAAGCGATCATCTTAAACAAACATCAAAAACCACCCCCTCTCTTGAAGACTTAAGTTTAGAAGATCAGCTGGCCTATGCGAAGGGAGCTTTAACAACAATGGGTCTCACTTCTAACTTTGCTAAAATCGTTGTTTTATGCGGGCATGGCAGCACGACAGAAAACAATGCTTATGCTACCGCTCTTGATTGTGGAGCTTGCGGGGGGCGTCACGGAGGAAGTAATGCAAAAATATTAGCTGCAATTC
>CANGQE010000019.1 GCA_947455845.1 Rickettsiales bacterium | reverse complement strand
TGCACCGGAATTTTTAATTCACGCAAAACGAATGCTAGAGCGCTCATTCCAATGCCTCCAAGACCAATAAAATGGACTTTGCTTTGGTTTTTTAGATCTTGAAAATTCATTGGAAAATTTGTTTTTTAGAAGAGTGAAGAATTATTGTGAGAAGCCGCTGTAGCGCGTGCTTCGGGGCAACGTAAAACCAAAAGTTTATTTGTAAAATAAAATTCCAAAAAATGTCCAAGAAACAATTCGACGAAATTTTTAAGATTTGGCAAAAAGAAAATCCGCACCCCAAAACCGAATTAATTTACAGCAATAATTACACGCTTTTAGTAGCTGTGGTTTTGTCGGCACAAAGCACGGATATTGGCGTCAATAAAGCCACGGAGGCACTTTTTAAAATTGCTGACACGCCACAAAAAATGTTAAAATTGGGCGAGGCTAAATTAAAAAAATACATTAACACGATTGGCCTCTACAACGGTAAGGCTAAAAACATCATTGCTCTGTCAGAAATTTTAATCGAAAAATACGATTCGCAAGTTCCTGAGAATTTCGAAATTCTGCAAACCTTACCAGGAGTTGGTCGCAAAACCGCCAATGTAATTTTAAACTGTGCTTTCGGACATCCAACAATTGCCGTCGACACTCACGTTTTTCGTGTGGCGAACCGTATTGGATTTGTAAATGAAAAAGATGTTTTAAAAACTGAATTGGCGCTTACAAAAGCAATTCCCAAAAAATGGATGGATCACGCGCACCACTGGATGATTTTGCACGGGCGCTACGTTTGTCAGGCAAGGAAGCCAAAATGTGGAGAGTGCAGGATTGCGGAGTTTTGCAAATCTAAAATTTAACCAAAAACCAAAAAATGAAACTAACCAACCAAAACCTTTTTAGCCATTCTTCTTCAGACGCAATTCACGTCTTTAACCCCGCCGACGAAACCTTGATTGGCACAATTCCCAACCTCAATGCTGCCGACATTAAAAGTACAATCGACCTTGCCGAAACCGCCTTCCAAAAATGGTCTAAATTAACCGGTAAAGAGCGCGCCAAAATTCTAAAAAACTGGCACGACTTAATTCTAAAAAACCAAGCTGATTTAGCGGTAATTTTAACAACCGAACAAGGTAAGCCACTTGTTGAAGCACGTGGCGAAATTATTTACGGTGCTGCCTTTGTTGAATGGTTTGCTGAAGAGGCAAAAAGAATTTGCGGTGACGTTATTTTAGCGCCCAAAGCCAATCAAAAAATAATTACTACCCTTGAACCTGTCGGCGTTGTTGCCGCAATCACGCCGTGGAATTTTCCTTCGGCAATGATTACCAGAAAAGCCGCCGCTGCAATGGCTGCAGGTTGTAGTGTGATTTTGAAACCGTCTGAATTAACTCCATTTTCGGCTTTGGCGCTTGCAGAATTAGCGCGCGAGGCGGGAATTCCCGAGGGTGTTTTTAATGTTGTAACGGGTGACGCTCAAACAATTGGGGCGGAATTTTCAGCTAATAAAAAAGTGCGTAAACTTAGTTTTACTGGCTCAACTAAAATTGGAAAATTGCTAAATGAACAATGCGCCAACGATCTAAAAAGAATTTCAATGGAGCTAGGCGGTAATGCGCCATTCATTGTTTTTGAAGACGCTGATCTGGACAAAGCTGTGACGGGATTAATTCACTCAAAATTTAGAAATGCTGGGCAGGCTTGCACTTGCACTAATCGTGTTTTTGTTGCTGAAAAAATTTACGAAACATTTTTGGAAAAATTTTTAGCTGAAGCCAAAAAATTAAAAAGCGGAAATGGCTTTGACAGTGCGTCAAATCTAGGGCCGTTAATTTCCAAAGCTGCTTTGGAAAAAGTTGAAAGGTTGGTTGCTAATGCAATTAAACTTGGTGCGAAATGTGAACTTGGCGGTCAAAAACTTCACGGCAAATTTTTTCCCGCTACAATTTTAAGTAATGCCACTTGCGAAATGGATTTGTTCAAAGAAGAAATTTTCGGCCCTGTTGCCGCACTTTACAAATTTACGACCGAAGAAGAAGTAATCGAGCTTGCTAACCGCACCGATTACGGACTTGGTTCCTACATTTACACCAATGACAATAGCCGAATTTGGCGCGTTTCGCAAGCCTTGCAATACGGAATGGTCGGAATCAACGAATGTTCTTTCGCCACCGAAGTTGCTCCTTTTGGCGGAATTAAACATTCAGGATTTGGTCGAGAAGGGTCACATTTAGGAATCGAAGAATTCTGCCAAATCAAAACTTTACACCTCAGTTTTTAGGCCATTTTCAAAATTGGAGGGTTGATTTTGCTGGTCAAAAGCCAATTTTCCACAGCTGTGGAAAATTCAGTTTAGCAAGCCCTCTTTGAAAAAGAGGGTGGATGATCGCGTAGCGATCAGACGGGTGATTTGCCCGAAACTTGCTCATTTTAAATCACCCTTCCGCCGCATTCGCGGCTCCCTCCCTCTTTTTCAAAGAGGGCTTTTCCTCGGGTTAAACAATCACATCCTCAATCAACATCTGCACCTTCTCCACACCCATCCAAGTATTAATATTCAACGTTCCCACCAAACTCATTGGCTTGGTAGATTTTGGATCCAGCAAAATCGCGCCAAGGGCGTTGTTGGCGCAGCGGAAGGCTACGGCTTGGATCTGGCCGCTAAACCCAACCGAACTTTTAGAAGAAAAAATACAGCTAATGTGTTCCTGAGTTTTGCCGATTAAATTCGATTTAACTTTCTGCACGTCGCGCAAAATAAATTTAGGACGCATGTTGCCTACGCCAAATGGTTCAAGCTTTGCCAGCTCTTTCAACAGCTCAATATTTACCTGTGCTAAATCCAAAGAAATGTCAAATTCAGCGGTTTTTTCGGCAGTAAGTTCGGCAATTTTTTCACCTAAATTTTTGTTAAAAAATTCTTGCAGATCAGAAATTTTTTCCGGCAAAACTGAAAATCCGCCAGCCATTGCGTGGCCGCCGCCTTCAATCAACAAGCCTTCTAAACGCGCTCTTAAAATTTCACCGCCAAAATCAATTCCTGAAATTGAACGGCACGAAGCCTTGCCCTTCTTGCCTTCGTCGTCAATCGCAATTACGGCAACGGGTTTGTTGTAAAGGTCTTTTAAGCGTGAGGCAACAATTCCAATTACACCTTGGTGCCAGTTTTTAGAGACGGCAAAAATTACCGGATCGGTGTTTTTAAAGCCGCCAAATCCTGATTCTAAAGCTTTCACAGCTTCTTCTAAAACTTGTACTTCAATTTCTTTGCGCTGTTTGTTGTAATTTTCTAACAGCAAAGCAATTGCTTTTACTTCTTCTTCATTTTCACTCGACAAAATTCGAGCTCCTAAATCAGATTTTCCTACACGTCCGCCGGCATTGATGCGCGGCCCAATAATAAATCCTAAATGGTAGGCAGAAGGTTCTTCGTCAAGTCCCGCCAAATCACAAATTTCGCGTAATCCTAAATTTTTGCGTTGCTTTAAAACTTTCAATCCGGCGCTGACAAAAGCACGATTTAAGCCCGTCAGCGGCATTACGTCGCAAACGGTGCCAAGGGCGACTAGATCGAGAAGGTTGAGTAAATTGGGTTCTTTTCTTTGCGAATAAAATCCTTCTTCGCGCAATTGTTTGTTAATCGCCACCGCAAATAAAAACGAAACTCCGGCGGCGCAAAGATTTTTGTGAGGAAATGTTTCCTGCAAAAGGTTGGGATTAATTACGGCAATAGCGTCAGGTTTTTCAAGCACTCCCAGATGGTGGTCAATGACAATAATTTCCAATCCGGCAGCGGCGGCGTCTTCCAAAGGTTTGAAAGCAACCGTGCCGCAATCGACCGTGATTACTAAATCCGTTCCCGTCTTTTTGAGATTTAAAAGGGCTTGAGAATTAGGGCCGTATCCTTCCAAAACACGGTCGGGAATGTAAATGCCGACTTCAATTCCAACTTCGCGAAAGAAGCGTTTGAGCGTTGCTGCGGAAGTTGCACCGTCCACGTCGTAATCGGCAAAAATGGTGATTTTTTTATTTTTCTTAATGGCTTCAATTACGTGAGTCACACCTTTTTCTACGTCACCTAAATCAAAAGGATTGGGTAGGGCGGTTTTTATTTTGGGTTCTAAGAAATTTTCGATTTCATCAAGCGAGATTTCGCGAGCTGAGAGCAGATTACTTAAAGTTTCGGAGAGTTGGAAGCGTTGGTAAATTGAAGTAGCGTGGCGCTCGTTAAAAGACTTCTGGTGCCAAGTGCGGCCGAGGATTGAGGGGTTCATTTGGGATTAATTTTGTAGTTTGGGCCGCGCGACACGGTGGACCCCGCAGCAAGTGCGGGGTCCACCGTGTCACGCGGTAAAGAGCTTAGGCTTTTACTCGAGCCTTATTCCTCTTCTTCTGAATCCACATCGTAATCCCTGTAATCGAAAAAAGCAGCGGTAAAAATCCGGTAGTGAAAACTGTGATTTCCCACAACCAGCCCAATCCTTCTCCGGCGTGTAGCGCATGTTGCCACGCCACGATTGTTTCTCCGACTGAAAATAAAGCAGGGTCACGTTTTTCAATAATTTTTTGTTGAAATTGATCGACGAAAACTGTGATTGCGGGCTCACCTTCACTGTAATTTTTGGGTGCAAAATTAAAGCGCAAAGGCTGATCTTTTTTAGCCGGTAAACTTAATGAAAGTAATTTCTCATCAGGGCTAACACTAATTTTAGCAAGGCTTGTAGCCTCATCAAGGGAGAGGGATTTTTCTGTCGGTTCAACTTTTATTGCTGAGGCTGAAGCCCGTAAATCTTGTCCCGGAAAAATCGCTAGAATTGTTGCGGTGGTCGCTGGTGTAAATGCTAAAAAAACTCCGGCGAAGCTTGTAACTAACAAGACCCACAAAGTCCAAAAACCAATGGCGCTGTGGAGATCGCGGTTAAAACGTCGTCCTTTCGCCGCAAATTCAAAAGTGAAAGCGCGCTTTAAATTGTGCGGTTTCGGCCACCACAAAACTAGGCCGCTCAGGGACATGAAGATCATTACGAAGCCAAAAGAGCCAACAATATTTTTGCCGCTTTGACCGGGAATAAAAAGACTGACGTGGAATTTTTTAATGAGGCGGAAGAAGTCGGTTTCGGGGTTTTTTATTTTTAAAACCTCTAGCGAAACTGGGTCGATTAAGGCTTCGAGCATTGTGGTTTTTTCACCTTTTTTGGTGAAGCGAATGGTGGCGGGAGAATTTTCTTCGGCAGGAAGTTTGACTAAAGTGGCGGAAAATCCTTCGGGGATTTGTGTTTGAGCGGCTGTGATTAAGGCGTTTGGAGTTTGAATTTCACCTTCGGAAAAAGTGTGATTTTGGCGTAAGAGTGAGTTAGAGATTGGTTTTTGGAAGACTAAAATTGCACCCGTCAACCCTTGTAAAACCAAGGGCAGACAAAGGGCTAGAGCTAAATAAAGGTGAAGTTTTTTTAGGAGCTTTTTCATTGAGTTGTGAGTTTGTGACACGACTGGGTCCAACGTGTCGCGAGAGTTAGTTGAACTTGGTTACTTAAGCATCCGCCCAACGTCGTAGCAAATTGTGGTAAATGCCAGTTAACTGCACGCTCGATTCGTGATTGGGCAAGTCGCGTGCAACTAATCTAATCGAATTGTCTAAGTCAAATAATAAAGTTCTTTGAGCGTCGTCGCGCACCATGCTTTGCATCCAGAAAAAAGAAGAAACTCTTGCTCCTTTGGTGACGGGAGTTACGTAATGGAGGCTGCTGGATGGGTAGAGAATTAAATGGCCTGCAGGAAGTTTAACCTTGTGCGTGCCGTAAGTATCCTCTACCACCAGCTCCCCGCCTTCATATTCCAAAGGATCAGAAAGAAATAAGGTGGCGGAAAGATCGGTGCGTATCCTAAAGGGCGTCCCAGGCACTTGACGTATTGCATTGTCAATGTGCGTACCGAAATTTTGCCCGCCGGAATAGCTGTTAAATAAAGGCGGAAAAACTTTGAGAGGTAGTGCCGCGGAAATGAAAGTGGAATTACGTTCTAAGGCGATTAAAATTTGCTCACCAAGCAATCTCGCTTCCTGAGAGTTTTCAGGAATCTGAGTATTATTTTTTACCTGTGCCGATTGATGGCCTGCGGTGACTTTGCCATCAACCCATTCAGCTTTTGCTAAAATATTACGAAATTCTTTGACCTGTTCTGAAGTTAGAACATCAGGAATTTGTAGTAGCATGGTGATTAGAATTTTATGTTAGTCGAAAGTAATAATACTCGGCCTTCGCCCGGAACAACGTGACCCGAATAAATTTGATCAGCGTAGTTTGTGTTGAACAAATTGTTCACATTGAGCTGGATCTCGACAGCTTTAGAAACAGGATATTTCGCCATGGCGTTGAAGGTAACGTAGCCCGGTGCTTTTTTCTGTTGGCCGGTAGTGGAATCGGCTTGTGTATCGCCAAAGCGAGATGAGAGCAAATTCATGCCGCCACCAAATTCAAGAGCGGAGGGCAGTTTGTAAGTGGTAAAGAGGCTAAGGTTGTGTTGTGGAACATTGGCCAATGTGTTACCCTCGCGTGCCGAGTAAGAGCTTTTATCAAGCTTGGCATCAAGAAAGGCGTAACCGGCATTAATGCTCCAACTATTGGTTAGTTTGCCGTTGATTTGGGCTTGGAAGCCGTCAACATTTTGCGTACCAGAAATTACGTAAACATTGCTTGAATTAAGCTCTCTGGCGTTACTTTTTTTAGTGTGAAAAATTGCAAAAGCGGTTGAGAGTTTTTTCTTGAAGAAATCCCATTTGGTTCCGACTTCGTAAGTTTCGTTTTTTTCCGGAGTCATTGATTGGCTTCTGCTGCTAGCGTCTGTTAGAGCTAACGTTTCAGCTGAAGGATTAAAAGAGGTTCCGTAATTTATGTAAACGCTACTATTAAGAGTTGGCTTGTAAACCAAAGAGGCGTTGCGACTAACAACATTGTCGGTGCGGGACAAATTTACTGAGGTCGGGCTTTGCTGGGTTTGGCCAGAGTCAATATTATCGAAACGGAGACCAAGCACCAAGTCCCATTTTTTATTTAAATGTAAAGTATCCAGTGCGTAAACCGAGAGAGTGTCTACTTCAGCCTTAACCTTTGAACGCGTGGCAATGCTAGTAGCGCCGCTAAAGGTTTCGTCTTCGCTTGGGGAGGTAAGGCTGGTTGAGGCTACTCCATTGTAGGTGTATCGTGTCGGATCAGAAGTCTCGTGCGATATTGAAACTCCTGCGAGGGCGTCATGTTCGATGCCGATAGTTTCAAACTTAGTTGCTAAATCAGCTTGGTCTCCGATGTAAGTCTCGACGCTGTCAATAGCAATCATTGTGCGAGAAACGGTTGTGCCATTAGTGGTTGAAGGCTGAGTTGCTCTGCCATTACGAGCGTATCTGGCGTAACGAAACTGGTTTTTGAAAGTGGTTTCATCATCAAAATCATGCTCAAATTTTGCCGTGGCGATGTCGACATTAGTTTTAAAATAATCATCCTGAAATCCGTAAAAATTACTGCGCTTTACATCGGCAGGTCGGCCTTGATACCAAGGGATGCCGTAGTCAGGAATGTTGTCTTCAGTTTGGTGGAAATAATTTAGATTTAATCTGTTGTCGCTTCCTAGTCCAAATACTAAGCTTGGTGCAATGCCGAAACGCTTATTTTGCACTACATCGCGACCAGCAAATTTATTGTCGTTAACCATGGCGTTAAGGCGAAAAGCGGCTCCTTCGAGCCCATTAATTTTGGCATTAACATCGGTGGTTGCGCGCGCAGTTTCATTGGTTCCGAGTGTGAAGGAGCTTTTATTGTAAGAGCCAAGAAAAGCCTCTTTGCTATTTTGTTCAATGACGCCGCCAGATGAACCGCGGCCAAATAAAATTGAAGCTGGGCCCTGCACAACCTCAACGGATTCGGTATTGAAGGGGTCGCGGTAATAAGCACCAAAATCACGCATGCCGTCGATAAAAAAATCAGAGCGTGCAGAAAATCCGCGAATGGTTAAATTATCGCCTTGAGCTCCACCGCCACCTTCTCCAGCGGCAAGAGAAATTCCGGGAACGTTGCGCAAAGCATCACGTATTGTAGTAGAATTTTGATCGTCCATTAATTCGCGAGAAACAGTGGCAATTGTTTTTGGAGTTTCAAGCAAGGGGCTTCTTAGTTGGAATAAAGAAGAATTTGAAGAGACGTATTTCTCATCTGCGCGACTGTCGATTACGGATACTGTCGGAAGTAGAGTTGTCTTTTCTTGGGCTTGCAAATTTTGCGGAAGAAAAGCGGCGCTGAAAATTGCTGTGTGGGTAAGAAGGCCGGAAATGCGATTATTTTTTTTACTTTGAGCAAGCTCATTGGAAAGTGGAATCAGGTTTTTTTCTGACATTTTTTTGAAATTTTAATATTGTGATCCTTATTAAAAGCTTGGGTTTATTTGGCTCTTTTTGGTGAAAAGAGATTCTTACTTAGGCTCAGTAACGAAACCTACATTTGCGAGTCCTAAGCGCTGTGCGATTGCTAAAACTTTACTTACTTTTCCGTAAGAAACTTCAGTGTCGGCGCGGATTTGGATTGATTGTTTGGGATTATCTTGAGCGGTAAGTTTTAGTTTTTGCTCAAGGGCTTCGAGTGAAATTGGCTGGTCGTCGAGAAAATATTGACCGGCCTGATTTAAAGAAATTGTCAGAGTTTTTTGTTCGGTAATTTGCGCCGCAGTTTCAGAGGGCAAATTAAGTTTTATTGAATTATTGAGCATTGGCGCGGTGACTAAAAAAATCACCAAAAGCACCAGCATTACGTCAACTAACGGCGTTGTATTTATTTCGGCTAGAGGCGCTTGGAGCTCTTCGCGGTCAAATGATCCTTGCATTAGTTTTTGGCGTTGTGGTTGGATAAATAAACCGTCAACTGTTCAGCGACGTGGCGCAAATTCTGAATTAAAAGGCGGTTTAGACGCACGAATGTATTGTAAGACAAAACGGCAGGAATGGCAGCAAATAGGCCAATCGCGGTGGCAATTAAAGCTTCGCCCATTGGTCCTGCAACCACGGAAAGTCCGGCATTGCCTTGAGCGGCAATACTTTCTAAGGCGTTGTAAATTCCCCAAACTGTACCGAATAATCCGATGAAGGGAGATGAACTGCCAATTGAGGCCAGAATGGTTAGGCCTTTGTCGAGATTGAAACGAATTTCATCCAAAGTTTGTAACAAGTGCATTGTTAAAATTTCTTTTTTGACGTCGTGACTATTGTATTGAGACAAGGTGCCTTTTAGCTTTTTTACTTCGCTAAGTAGGAGGCTGGTGCTGCCGTCCACATTTTTAAAATTGTCGCGACTTGGCCAATCTTTAATGTCTAGGTAAGTGGTTTGGAATTTTTGAAAGGCTTGATATTCGCGGCGCAATTTCATTCCTTTCCAGAAAATGATGTACCAGCTGGCGAAAGACATCACCATCAACAAAACAAAAACCGCGATTAAGACGGGATTACCTTCGGTAAATACGTGTGAGAAATTCATTTTAGATGATTTTAAATTCTACGGGAACGATCACGTTGGCCTGAACAAATTGGCCACCGCGGCGGGCGGGAACAAATTTCCATTGCTTCACGGCATCAAGAGCGGCTTCGTCTAAAACTTTTGAGCCACTAGTGTGTGAAACAAAAACTCTTTCGGGAGTGCCGTCGGTTTTTACTACTACATCAATGAATACTTTGCCCTGAATACTTTTTCGCTTAGCAGAAAGTGGGTAAACGGGAGCTGGGTTATTTAAATAAGCTGCATTAAAAACCGGATCGGTTTCAGCAGATTTAGTTGCAACTGCATTTGGGTCTTCACGTCCGGAAGTTTGCTTTCCGGCTAATTGCTTTTTGTCATCTTTGCTTTCAGCTTTTTCAACTTTGTCATTTAATTTTTGTTTAATGGCATTTTCAGTTTTAACATTTAACGCGATTTTTTTGTGAGAAGCATTTTCACTTTTTCTCTCAGATGCTGAAGGAGAAACAAAACTTACTTGAATAGCTTGTTGATTTATGACAATCGGAGATGAAGGCATCATCGCCCACGCCGCAATGCCGGCATGTACGAAAGCCGCTGCAGTAAAGGCCAGTAAATGTGAAGATTGGTAATTAGTGAAATTGATTTTCATAAATATGTTTTTTGTGCAAAAGATGTGAGTAAATTATTTCACCGAAAATGATAGTCAATATCGTTTTTTGAATAAATGTGAAATTATTTAGTGTTGGAGATTTAGATCTTTATTTAGCAGATTTACCAAGCGATGAGGTGGACCTAGCAAATCTGTTGAGTAATTTTTTTTCTTAAACTCAAATTCAACTTTCCCCCTCCAAAAAAATTCACATATATATAGAGATGAAAATCGCCAATGCCCAAATCGATTTCTACATTCAAAAAATTGCTCAAGAGAAAATCGCCGGCTGTCTAGTTTTTGGTCCTGAAGTGTCGGTTGTGAATTATCGCTTTGATTTAATTGCAAAAAAAATCTCTCCCAATTTATCTGATCCCTTCTTGGTAGCCAATCTGAGTAAGGATCGATTAAGTGAAGATAAAGGAATTTTAGCTGATGAATTCTTTTCTTTTTCAATGCTAGGAGGCAGAAAGCTAATTATAATTAAAGATTGCGATATTGCTGCTGGTGCTGCTCTAAAGCTACTTTGCGAAGATCAAAATTTCGCAAAAAAGAGTGAGAATTTTATCCTAATTCAAGCGGGAGATTTAGATAAGTCATCGCCGTTGCGTAAGGTGGCAGAAGAGTCGGCGCAGTTTGCGGTGATTGCTTGTTACGAAGATGATGAGCGAATTATTAAAAGATTTATTGAAAATGAATTGGCCTCCAAGCAAGTGAAATCAAGCCCGCAAGTCATTGATCGCTTGTTAGAAAAGTTCGGAAAAAATCGTCAAATAATTCAATTGGAACTAGAAAAAATCATGCTTTTTTTAGGTGAAAAAAAGCAATTAACGATCGAGCTTGTAGACAGTCTGACACAGTCTGAATCAGAGATTTCAGCAAATGAATTTGTAATGAGTTTTGCAGCACAAAAATTTGATGTAGCACTACTACAAACAGAAAAGCTTTTTAAAGATGGTTTTGAAGCAATAACATTGATTCGTTTCTTAAGTAATTACCTTCAAAAGCTTTACCAGTCTAGGGTAGATCTTGAATTAGGAATGTCCGATTTGGAATCAATTGTGAAATCACAACGTCTTTTTTTCAAAACGGAAATCGAATTTCGGAAGCATTTACACCAATTATCGTTAAAGTTTTTGGTAAAGAATTTGCAGAAACTAGAGGCTTTAGAGATAAAAATCAAAAGTGGAGCAATGCCTTCGAAGCTTATATTTACTGGCTTTGTGCAGGATTCTTTGCGTTACAAAAATAATATTAAATAATAATGAAATAGTTGCTTGACAAAAAGAAAGTTGGGCGTAAATTGTTGGGCTCCTTCAGGGGGTCACCTACTGAAGTTTTCGAAAGATTAAAGAAATAAAGTTTTCCTTCTCAAGTTTCGGTTTACCCAAACTTCAGATGAGAAATTCTTTACTTCAAATCTTGCTGTTTTTACATCGTGAATAGTCGCGTTTATACTTTTAGCAAAAAGTAAATTTTGAGAAAAATAAAGGCGATAGTCCTGTCTGGACTATCTCTTTATGAGTTTTCGTTAATTCAAGCGATAAGCAATTATCGCGAGTTTTATGTCAGCAAATTAAAGATTCAGTCAGAACAAATTCTCAACTTGAGAGTTTGATCCTGGCTCAGAACGAACGCTGGCGGTATGCTTAACACATGCAAGTCGAACGGGCATAGCAATATGTCAGTGGCAAACGGGTGAGGAATGCAGAGGAATCTCCCCAGCAGTAAGGAATAACTTTGGGAAACCAAAGCTAATGCCATATATCACCGATTTATCGGGAAAGATTTATCGCTGTTGGATGAGCCTCT
>CANGQE010000018.1 GCA_947455845.1 Rickettsiales bacterium | reverse complement strand
TAAGGGATTTTTACTGGGTTAAAAGCCGAGTAATCAATTTCGTAATTTTCACTTTCGAGCACAAATACAATAAATCTGCGACCTTTTTTCTGGCAATCATCAATCAGCATTTTCGGCAAAGATCCACGTCCGGCAAAAATCGCAATTGCCGGTAAAGGCTCTTCTGCAAGATTGGCATTTTTAACAAAATCCCGTCGGCAAAAAAATGAAAATAATGTTTTTATTAGCGAAGTTAGAGGAAAAGTTGGCTCTTTTTTTTGGTTGTCTAAATTATCCTGCATGGTTAAGAGACGCGCCTCCGTCGATGAATAAAATTTGGCCGGTAACGAAATTATTTTTCAGCAAAAACTCAATTGCCTGCCAGATATTTTCAACGTCACCCTTGGTTTGTAAGGGAATTTTTTTAATGATATTTTGAGTGTCGTGTGACGGAGATTTTTCGTCAATCGGGTTTAAAATAAATCCGGGAGCAACCCCGTTAACTCTAACATGAGGAGCTAATTCCAGTGACAACATTTTTGTAAATTCCGCCAATGATTTTTTGCTCAAAAGATAGTAGAAATAACTAGTGTCAAAGCGGGCAATATTTTTATCAATCATGTTAATGATTTGAGCGTTGGGTAGTGAATTTTCGATAATATTTTTGGCAAATGCTTTCGATAAAATTAGTGGCGAAATTAAATGGGTGTTAAGGTTATCCATCAAGTCTGCATCTGATCCGGTAAGAAATTTTGATCTACTAAAAATTGAAGCATTATTAACCAAAAGATTCCAATTGGGGAAATTTTCTTTCACTAATTCTGCTAATTTTTTGGTCTGCTCCACATCTTGTAAATCGCACTGAAAAATTTCACATCGCACTGAAAAATCATTACGGATTTTCTGCGCTAAAACTTCTGCTTCTGGTTTTGATTTATTGTAGCTGATAACAATGTCGTAACCCATTGCAGCTAGGTTTAGAGCAATCTCGCGGCCGATTCTTTTGGCCGATCCCGTAACTAACGCTGCTCCTGAATTTTGAATTTTTTTAGTCATGATTTTTGGTAAATATACCTCTCACACTTGTTCCTTCAGACAATCTAAAGTTTGTCACCACGCACTTGATGTGGGGTCCACCGTGAGAAGTAGTGCTATTAAATTTAGTAAGGCTCTTGTGACACGGTGGACCCCGCAGCAAGTGCGGGGTGACATGCAGGTAGAGGTAGTACAGATCTAAAACTATTCCTGATCTTGAACTAAACGGTAAGCCTCAATCTTTTTATAAAGCTCACGTAGCACGTCTTCCACACCATTTCCGGTAACACCGGAAATAGCAAAAACTTGCGGTTTAGCTACGCCACTTTTTTTAATAAAATTCTTCAACTTAGTTATTTTTTTCTTCACTTCAGCCGCGTCTAAAACATCGATTTTATTAAGCGCTACCACTTCATCTTTTTCCAAAAGTTGGGGATTGTAACCCGCAAGCTCACCGCGAATTACGCGATAATTTTCAACCACATCTTCATCTGAACCGTCAATTAAATGGAGCAAAACTCCGCATCTTTCAACGTGTTTCAAGAAGCGATCTCCAAGGCCGCGACCCTCTGAAGCGCCCTCAATTAATCCGGGAATATCTGCCAAAACAAACTCGTGACCATCAATGTAAACCACACCTAGTTGTGGCTTTAAAGTAGTAAAAGGATAATCAGCAATTTTTGGTTTAGCGCGAGTTGTTGCGGCCAAGAAAGTTGATTTACCGGCGTTAGGCTTACCTAGTAATCCGGCATCTGAAAGTAATTTTAGCTTTAAATTAACCCAAAGCTTCTGCCCTTCTTCACCGGTTTGAGCGTAAGTTGGAGCTTGATTAATTGAGCTTTTAAAATTGCTGTTTCCAAGACCACCACGGCCACCTTTAGCTACGGTAAATGTTTCACCATCAGCCTTAAAATCGAATAAAGTTTCACTTAAATCTTCGTTGTAAACTTGAGTTCCGACAGGAACTTTTAAAATCATGTCATCAGCTGTAACGCCATTTTTATTGCCCCCGTGACCTCTGATTCCACTTTTAGCAATGAAATGCTGCTGGTAACGAAAATCGATCAAAGTGTTTAAATCTTTGCTACAGACAAAAACAATACTACCACCTCTACCACCATCGCCACCATCTGGACCGCCGCGAGGGATAAATTTTTCACGTCTAAAACTGGACGCGCCGTTGCCACCGTCTCCGGCTTTTAAACAAATTTTGGCTTCATCGATAAATTGCATAATTTTTGGTTTTGTTGGGTTTTTTGATTGCCTGAGATTTAGTTACTAGTCAGCAAAACATTCTTATCTTCTTCAATAATTTTACCACCGGCCTCACGCGCCAGAAGCAAAAATGGCTTCAATAACTCGTAATTTTTCTTCACAAATAAAGCGCTTTCCAAACGTGCCGCGGCAAAATAAGCCACCTCTAAAGTTCTGCAACCGTAAGAGCGAGTGTGGAATTTCTTGTCACCCATTTTGGTTGCCATCACTTCCTGATCTTCAGTTGCAACTACTTGAGTTTCACCGCTAATTCTTTTCGAAATACGAATACGACGATTATTTAAATAAGCGCCGTAACCCTTCTCGCAGTAGTAAGTTTCACCACCAAAAATTTTACTAACTGCAACCGAAATTCCTTCTCTTTGACCATCTTCTCCCAAATGTTGCAGCGCAACCGCTACACTAAAATCAGGGTTAGAACGAGTTAGATTTTCAAAACCGTCAATCGGGAAAATAATGTAAGAATATTCAGCATTTTTATCTCTGATGATTTTCTGACCATCAGAAAAAATTAAATTGTAGTCGGGACGAAATTTTGACAAATCATCAGTCAAAATTTGCTTCACGCGATTGTAGCAAGCGGTGGCAAACTTATTTGCCGAGACCGGATTTGATTGTAAATTTTCAAGCTCGATAAAGTCGCGCGGCATGTGCGCTGTAGCTTTTTCGATGGCTTTGATGATGACGTTTAAATTGGCACTGTAGCGCATTAGTATTTTCTAACCTGAGGATTGAGATTAAGTTCGGGGATTGGAGAAACAGTTCTGACGCTTTTAAGTGAAAATTCCAGCCTATTTTCTTGGTCGTGATTAATTTTTACTAAACTGTGAGCTAAAAAGTTCAAATCATCACGAGATTTAAAATCGCTGCGATAATGTGCACCACGGCTTTCGAGGCGATTAAGCGCTGAAAAATTTGCCGCCAGAGAATTTAAAAATAAATTTTTTAATTCGAAGTAAGAGATTAATTCTTCATTCCAGATTAAACCTTGGTTGGTGATTTTGTAGTTTTGGAAAATTTCGAAAAGTTCTTGGGTTTTGGCGAGACCGATTTTTAAAAGTTTTTCGTGACGGAAAACGCCGAGATTTTTTTCGTTATTTTCTTGGAGTTGGGATTTGAGTGATGAGAGCGCAACAGATCCTGAAACAAGTTCAGGATGACGGTAGAGGGACATATTAGAGTTACTGTCATCCTGAACTTTTTTCAGGATCTGTGTTACGGTAAAAACCTCTTTCAGCTTTTCAATCTTCTTCACCGCAATCTCACCAGCAACTTTCTGATTCCTCCCACCAATTTTCGTAACCGCCTTCTCCCCCGCAATCTTCCCAAACACAATCAAATCCAACAGCGAGTTACACCCCAACCGATTAGCCCCATGCACTGAAACACAAGCAGCTTCACCAATCGCCATTAATCCCGCAACTTCATTTTCCCCATCAACCACCACACAATCTAAATTAGTCGGAATACCGCCCATCGTGTAATGAGCTGACGGCGCTACCGCAATTAAATCTTTTTTAGCGTCAATTCGTGAAAAGTTTTTAACCAACTCAACAACTCCGGGAAGCTTATTTTTCAAAACTTCGTCACTAATGTGACGCAAATCTAAATGTAGAAAATTCTTATCTTTACCAATACCACGCCCTTCGTAAATTTCGGTCGCCATTGCTTGCGAAACCACATCGCGTGAAGCCAATTCCATCATTTTCGGGGCGTATCTTTGCATGAAACGCTCGCCTTCTGAATTTAGTAAATAGCCGCCCTCACCGCGTGCCGCCTCTGTTACTAAGAATCCGTTACCGTAAATTCCGGTGGGATGAAACTGCACAAATTCCATGTCTTGCAAGGCAATCCCTTCCTCAAAAACTAAGGCTGAACCGTCGCCACTGCAAATTAATGACGATGTAGTATTTTGATAAATCTGACTGTAGCCGCCTGTCGCAAGAATTGTGACCTCACTTTCAAAAACTGCCAATTCACCTAAATTAAAATCAATCGCCAGACAGCCGTGGCATTGCTTTTGATCTTCCATCAATAAGTCAGTAACAAAAAATTCGGAGAAAAATTTTACATTATTTTTTAGCGCCTGTTCGTGCAAACTGTGCAAAATTGTGTGGCCGGTTTTATCTTTGGAATAGCAAGCACGGTAAGCAACATCACCTTGTCCGAAGTTAGTAGTTTGACCACCATAAGCCCGTTGAGCAATTTTTCCGGCATTGTCGCGCGAAAACACCACGCCCATTTTTTCTAAATCTAAAACCGCAGCTTCGGCTTGACTACACAAAACTTCCACCGCATCAACATCCGCTAAATAATCTGCACCTTTTAAAGTGTCGTAAGCATGCCATTTCCAATTGTCGCTTTGGACATTACTAAGTGCAGCATTAATGCCACCTTTGGCCGCAACAGTGTGACTATTACTCGGAATTACTTTACTAATTACAGCAATATTTTTGGCACCACGATTTATCGCCGAAATTGCTGCCATTAAGCCAGCACCTCCCGAACCGATAATGATGATGTCGAAATGATGTTTTGAAATTTGGAAATTCATTTAAGGGATTTAACAATTAACATTTAGCATTTAACATTTATGCATCCACCTCATTGTTAAATGTTAATTGTTAAATGCTAAATGATAAAAATTATTTTCTGCGCTCTCAACGAAGCTCAAAGTTTAAAAAAATTACTGGTTAATATCGGTCATGAAATGCAGGTCTTGGGGCATGATTATGAAATTATTGCCTGTCTTGACGGCAGTAATGACGAGTCTTTTCAGCTCTTAACTGATTTTAAGAAATTTCATCCGATTAAAATTCTACCTCTAAAAAATGAAAGAGGATTGGGGCTCGCTTACAAAAGACTTTTCTTAGAAGTAGTGAAAAATTCTTCTGACGATGATTTGGTAATTTCGCTTGATGCTGACAATACTCACGATCCTGAGCAGATTACCGAGATGTTAAAAATTTTCGAATCAAACTCTCTTGACGTGCTAGTTGCTTCACGCTTTTGCAATAAAAGCGTAATGGAAGATTTTCCGCTGCATCGGAAATTAATCAGCAAATCTACCTCTATTATTTTACAAAATCTTTTTGCCATTGAAAAAAAGTCAGGTGGATTTTTGCAGGATTACACTAGCGGTTACCGCATTTACAAAGCTGAAAAACTGAAAGAACTTTTTGAAACTCATCAAGATAATTTTATCACTGAGCCTGAGTTTACTTATACTTGCGAGCTTTTAATAAAATTATCGCGCCTTGATTGTGACATTGAAGAAACCGCAATTTCTTACGATTACGGCAAAAAAATCGGAGTCAGTAAGTTAAGAATTTTACGCAATTTTTGGCGTTTAATGATTCTGATAACAAAGTTAGCGAGATAAAATCTTCCAAAATATTTTTTTTGCTTTTAACTGTCCGCTTCTAAATCTCCCAATTATCATTATTATTTTCCTAAAATATGACTCAAAAAAGAAGAGTGGTCGTAACCGGTATTGGCGCTGTAACACCTTTATCATCAACTGCTGAAGGCACTTGGAAAAAGTTAATTAATTCCGAATCAGGTCTTGCAACAATCACAATTTTTGATCCTAAAGAATGTCCTTGCACTATTGCCGGTGAAGTAAAATATGGCATCGGACCAGATCTTTTTAACCTCGATCAATATATTGAAGTTAAAGAACAAAGAAAAATGGATCGCTTCATTCATTTCGCCGTTGCTGCCGCAGAGCAAGCAATCAGCGATTCGGGATGGCAAGCTGAAAGCGATGAACAAAAATATCGTACCGGTGTAATGATGGGTTCAGGAATTGGCGGACTTCCGGCAATTGAAAAAACCGTTATTACCATCAAAGAAAAAGGTGTAAAAAAAGTTACTCCTTTCTTCATTCCTTCTAGCTTAATCAATTTAGCTTCCGGTCAAATTTCAATTAAACATGGTTACATGGGACCAAACCACGCAGTAGTTACTGCTTGCGCTTCTGGAACTCATGCCATTGGTGATTCTGCCCGCTTAATCGAATATGGTGATGTTGATGTAATGGTTGCCGGTGGCGCCGAATCAGCAATTTGTGAAGCCGGTATCGGTGGATTTTCTGCTTTACGCGCTCTTTCAACTAGCTTTAACGACAATCCAACCGCAGGTTCAAGACCTTGGGATAAAAATCGCGACGGTTTCGTAATGGGCGAAGGTGCAGGTGTTGTTGTTTTAGAAGAATATGAACACGCTAAAAAACGCGGCGCTAAAATTTACGCTGAAGTTGTCGGTTACGGATTGTCGGGTGATGCTTACCACATTACCGCTCCTGAAACTACAGGACGTGGTTCAACTTACGCCATGAGCCTAGCTTTGAAACATGCAGGATTAAATCCTGATCAAATTGATTACATCAATGCTCACGGTACATCTACTCCGATGGGTGACGAAATTGAAGTTAATTCAATTAAAAAAGTTTTTGGTGACCATGCCTACAAACTTTCGATGTCCTCAACCAAATCAGCAACTGGCCATCTACTTGGAGCTGCCGGTGCAGTTGAAGCGATTTTTTCAATTCAAGCCATGCGCGACAATATCGCCCCTCCAACTCTTAACTTAGATGAACCTTCTGAAGGTTGCGATATTGACTTGGTAGCAAAAGTTGCCAAACAAAGAAAGATTGATATTGTAATGTCTAACTCTTTCGGATTTGGCGGCACCAATGCCTGCGTGATTCTCAAAAAAATCTAGGATGAAAAAGATACTTCTCAAAACTTGCTCCGTATTTTCAGTAATCGTAATTTGCTACTTGATTGCGATGCTGATCCTGATCATGTATTTCAATGCCCCTAACGGTTACCATCGCGAAGATAAAAGATTTATCATCGAGAGCGGCATGACTTTGCGGCAAGTTGTTGAGAAATTACATTCAGATAAAATCATCAAAAGCCCAACTGCCTTCCTTTACATCGGGCAGTTGATTAAAGGGGTCGATCCTAAAGTTCGTTACGGTGAATATTTCTTCGAAAAAAATATCTCCTACTACAAAATCCTCCATAAAATGGTACGTGGAAACATCTTCTTCCGTAAAGTTACTGTTGCCGAAGGTCTTTCCACCGATAGCGCACTTAAAGCTATTGATCGCGCTAATGGCCTAATTGGACAGCTTCCAGAGCATGTAAAAGAGGGCAGCTTACTTCCTGAAACTTATTTTTATTCTTACAACGATACTAAACTTTCTATCGTCAAACGTATGCAGGATGACATGAAAAAGACGATTGATGAATTGTGGGAAAAGCGCGATCCGACCATTCCGGTTAAAACTAAAGAACAGGCTTTAATACTTGCTTCAATCGTTGAAAAAGAAACCAGCATTGAGTCAGAAAGACCTAAAGTTGCCTCGGTTTTCACTAACCGTTTGCAAAAAGGCATGAAGTTGCAATCTGATCCGACCATTATTTACTCCTTCACTTTTGGCGACAAAAGCTTGGAGCGACCAATCCGTGTCAGCGACATTCAAAACAACTCTGCCTACAATACTTACCATATTTACGGCCTACCTCCGGCGCCAATTTGCAATCCGGGATTAGCTTCAATTAAAGCTGTTTTAAATCCTGTAAAAACTGATTTTATTTTCTTCGTAGCTAGCGGCCGCGGCGATCATATTTTCGCTACTAACATTCAAGATCATAATTCTAACGTGGCGAAATATCGCAGTTTGATTAGAAGCAAAGAGCAGCAAACAATCACTAATCAAGCGGCCTCTACAACTGTTGCTGTACCGGCTGCGGCACCTGCACCAGCTGCTGCTGTTGCACCTGCTGCCGCTCCTGCTGCTGAGTAGAAAATAAAAACTTTTATCCACAACCAGCTGGTCGAGCGGAGTCGAGACCTACCCAAAGTTAGCGGGTTGTGGGATATTCCGATAATTGCTAATTGATAATTGCTAATTGTTAATTGCAAATGACCCCTCTTTCCCAAACCATCCAACTCCAACAAACCGCCTCTAACCCACAAAATTCAGCTTGGGTATTTGCTTCCGCCGGTTCAGGTAAAACCAAAATCCTCACCGATCGCGTTTTAAGATTATTACTCGACGATGTTTCTCCCAATAAAATCCTCTGCCTAACTTTCACCAAAGTTGCCGCCGCTGAAATGCAGAACCGCATCAACCTCGAATTAGCCCAGTGGATTTTGTGTGACGATGTGAAGTTACAAAAAAAACTCACCGATTTGAGTGGCCGATCTCCCACTCAAAATGAGTTAAAAAAAGCCCGCACTTTATTCGTAAAAATACTTGATTCCGATGCCAAAATCAAAGTTCAAACCATTCACTCCTTCTGCCAAATTCTAATTAAAATTTTCCCTTTTGAAGCCAAGGTAAAACCAAATTTTGAAGTAATGGAAGGCAGTCGCGAAAAGCTGCTTTTAAAAGAGGCTCAGAAAGAGGTTTTGAAGCAGGCTTTAACTAATGCAGAATTAAAAAATCTAGTTCAACAAACCAATGCACGGCTTCACGAGGAAAGCTTCTCGGAATTGGTCGCAACCCTATTAAACAAAAAAGAACAGCTTAATTCTCTAAAAGAAAAATTCTTTGGAATTGAAAATGTAATTGCCGAAATTTCTAAAAATTTTGCAGTTCCAAAAAACCAAAATGAGGCAGAAATTTTTGCCGAATTTCTGTCCAAAATTAATCGCCCTGAAAATTTAAAACTAGCCTCAGAGCTTGAAAATAGCGGCTTAGTAAATAATGGAAAAATTGCCACAGCCATTCAAAAATTCTTGGCTACACCCAGTTTAGAAATTTTCCCCGAATATAAATTGGCATTTTTTACTCAAGAAAATGAGCCGCGCAAAGTCAGTAAAGCTGTTGAAGCAATTGCTGGAATTCCGCAAATTTTAAATAATTGCCAGAAATTAATTTTAGATTTTACTGAAGAATTAAATTCTCTAAAAATCGTTAGTGACACCGCTCTGCTGCTGCGTTTTATCGATCACATTCTAGAAAATTACTCGCGCCTAAAAAAGCAAAATTCATTTTTGGATTACAATGATCTCATTGTTGAAACCAATAATCTCTTGGCTAATCCCGATTTTTCCGACTGGGTTAAACTTAAAATGGACAGCAGTTTTGATCACATTTTAATCGACGAATCGCAAGACACTAACCACCAGCAGTGGAATATTATTAAAGCTTTGAGTGAGGATTTTTTTTCGGGATTAAGCGCTTCAAATAATGAGCGCAGTATTTTTATTGTTGGTGACGAGAAGCAGTCAATCTACAGTTTCCAAGGTGCCGAGCCTAATATTAGCGTCGAGATTTTTAATTATTTTAAAGAGCGCTTGGGCGATCAATTGCAAAAAATTGAGTTAAATAATTCCTTTCGCTCAACCTCCAAGATTTTAAAAGCGGTAGATTTAGTTTTTTCTGACCCGAGTCGCAAGAGTGCTATTAGTAAGGCTAGCAAGTTTCAGGAGCACAAACCTATTCGTGAAGGTGTGGGTAAAGTTGAAATTTGGCCACAGATTCAAAAATCTAAAACGGAGAAGAAAGAAAAGAATTACGAGTGGGAAATTGATTTTTCTAAAAAGGAAGAACAGCAAGAGGAAGAAATTTTGGCGGAGGTTATTGCGCGGAAGATTAAGGCTAGGGTTGGGAGTACGGCACAGATCCTGAAACAAGTTCAGGATGACAGCGGGGGAAAATGTCATCCTGAACTTGTTTCAGGATCTGTCGCAACCCCCCAAGCAAAATACGGCGACTTCATGATCCTGCTGCGCAACCGCACCAACGGTTTCAGTGACGCATTAATTAAATCCTTCCACAAATACAACATTCCTTTTTCCAGCGTCAGCAAAGTAAAATTCAGCGAAAGCCTAATCATTTGCGACTTGCTTGCCGCTGCTAAATTCGCCCTTCTGCCGCAAGATGATTTAAACCTCGCCTGCCTTTTAAAATCACCGATTTTTGAAGTTAGCGAAGAAGAATTATTTGAAATCTGCCGCCTCAAAAACTCGCAAACAACCACAATTTATCAGGCTGTAACCAATTCAGAAATCAAAAAAAACCTCGCAGAAATAATCAGCAAATCTCAAGAATTAAACTGCTTCGAATTTTTTTATTTTTTACTAAACGAAAAAAATCACCAACAAAATCTAATCGCCCATTTCGGTTACGAAAGCTTGGAAATATTGGATAAATTCACTTTAAGCGCTTTTGATTTTTGTCAAAATTTCTCACCCGACTTACAGAAATTTTTAGAATTTATTGAAAAGCTTGATCCTGAAATTTCAATTTCCGACAGTGAAAACAATTGCGTCAGAATCAGCACCATTCACTCGGCAAAAGGCTTGCAAGCGCCGATTGTGATGCTTCCAGATTGTTGCTACAATTTTAATCAATTACTAAGCGCCAAAGAAGAAATTTCTTGGGTGGAGTTTGACGGTGAAAAATTTCCGCTTTGGTGCCGCAAAAAAGACGGTGAAAATCGACTGTTGAAACGACACCGCAAAGCAAAATTGGCCGAGGCTAAAGAGGAATATTTAAGACTGCTTTACGTAGGAATGACAAGGCCTGAGGATGAGTTGTACGTTGGTGGGTTTGGTAGTGCGAAGGATTTGGAATCTTGGTACGAGGTGGTCAAAAATTCGCTCGGCGGTTTTGCAGATTTTGTTGAGGAAGAAGAGTTCTTAAAGCCAATAGAAATTACCGCGTTGGACGGTGGACTCCGCAACGAGTGCGGGGTGACAGTTTCTCTCAATTCTACTAAAACTGTCACCCCGCACTCGTTGCGGAGTCCATCTTCCAGCACTCACCAAAGCCAAATCAATCACTCCCAAATCAAAGGCCGCCTCATTCACAAAATTCTTGAAATCATCGGGAAAAATTGCACCGAGGATCAAGCTTGGCTGTTACAAATCATTAAATCACTAATCGCCAAAGAAGAGTTTCTGAACGAAGCAGAAAAATCTGCGATCCTTACTCAGACCACTAGTTTCATTGATTCAGAGCCTTTCAAAAAATTATTCTCCGGCAAAATAAAATGCGAAGTTGAAATCACCGGCAACAACATCCTCAGCCGCATTGACCTGTTAGTGGAAAAAGAAAATGAAATTCTAATTGTCGATTACAAATCGGATGAAACCTTACCCAACAACATTCCCCAACATTACGTTACCCAGCTAAAAAATTACGAAAAGCTCGTACAAAATCTGTACCCGAACAAAAAAATTTCTTGCGCGATTTTATGGGTAAAGTTTTTGAAATTAGAAAATTTGTAGTGAATCTGAATTTTGCGCCCCGAGCGCAAAATTAACTTTTCCCCAGTAAAATCAACCATTTCCAAGAATGACAATTGTATTAAATGGCTACAAAAAAATTCTCTCTCAAGTTCAAAAAACAATTCGCGAAACTGAAAAAAATATTGTTCAAAATGTGAATCGACAAAAAGTCGAAATGTGTTGGAAGCTTGGAAAAATAATCGACGAACATTTACTTGAGCACGACCGCGCTGATTACGGCAAAAAATTTTTTCAGGAATTGTCTGCAGATATTTCAATTGCAGAGCGCACTTTGTACCAAATGCGCAGCTTTTACAAAACCTACCCCACCCTTCCCCAAGACAATGTTGCCTTGAATTGGAGCCACTACAGAAATCTTGTTTCAGTCAAAAATGACGAGACGCGTAAATATTTGGAAGACTTAACAGTTAGGGAAAATTTGGATACGAAAGAGCTGCAAAGCAAAATTTCACAATCCAAACCACGAGTGAAATCGGCAAAAAATTCGAGCAACAAAAAACTAAAATTTGAGCGCGGCAAGCTTTTTACTTACAAGTTAAAGAAATTTTCAGACTCGCCTTCAAGCTTTATTGACTGCGGCTTTAGCGTGTTTACGGAAATTAAAACTAGTTTCAAAACTGACGGGG